>CAJMMS010000008.1 GCA_905214675.1 uncultured bacterium | reverse complement strand
TATCAAAATACAATCCACCATGTTCATACACCACCAAAAGCCTTACATAATCACTTAAAAATGCATACTTCTTCTGTTCATAACACATTTTTGTATATGGATTCATATTGACATCAAAATTATCTTCATTCCATTCGATAATTTCATAATCTGGACAATATTTTTTCCAACTTTCTATACATTTTTTTGCTAACTTTGGTTTTTCTCCGCGTCCAAACCAGCAATAATGGATTATTTTGGGAATCATTCTTTCATACCTGCTCTCTTCTTAATTACCCATGTTAATCCCCACCCTGCTGGTGTGCAAAGTACAGTTAATAATTTCTTTGGAGATTCCTGGATATACTTTTTATTGTGACTTATCTGACTGCTGGAGCAATAATGTATGCAATCCATAATCATCCGCTTCTTGCTAGTCGGATATTGCATCGCTATTTTTCTCAAAAACGCAAAACCTTTTGGGTTTTTTAAATACTGTTTCCACATTGTTCTTGTAGATCCATCCGCCTGATACTCTACATCACACAATACTGTATTTACAACAGCCAGCTTATATTTCTGATCGATCAAAGTATATTTATATATCAATCCTACATATTTTTCATCTTCAAATACAGGATATGGCGGCACACTGTTTATGACATCTGTCCGATAAACCAATTTTTTATCACCTGAGCCGCCTTTCTCATAATACTCACCAAGAGTCGTCTCTCTCATTCCTTTTGGAAAGCCTCTGCCAATCACTTTTCCGGTATTCATGTCTGCATCTAAACCAATCAGTCCTGCATAATCCTTGTCCTTAACCTTTTCCCAGACTTTTTTTATTTTTGCAACTGCCTCTGTCGCCAGTTTGTCATCTGAATCAATACAGGTATTTAATTCCGTATGTATGTTTTCATATGCTACATTATGTGCTGTATGCATTCCGCCATTTTCTTTATAAATATATTCAATTTTAAAGCTCTGTTCTTCCCTTTTCCATTTCTCTACCAACTTTCTCGTATCATCTGTTGAACCATCATCTACAATCAGCCATATAAAATCTTTACATGACTGTTTTTTCAGACTTTCATAAGTTCTTGGCAGGGTTCTGGAACGATTATATGCAGGAGTAAATACCGTCAAAAATTCCACGTTATCACTCCCTTTCTGCGCAATGGATATAAAATTTCTGCATTTTTTTTGCCTCTTTGCAAATATCATAACCTGCTTTTCTTATTTCTTCGCTTCGATTCTTCTTTTCTATCTCTGCACTTTTCAGAATTATGTCTGCCCACTTCTCTGGCTTTTCATCTAATGACACTTCCGTCACAAGATTTTCTGTTATAATACATTCTTCCGAAACATGATCAGATATCACACATGGCAAACCTGCCGCCTGTGCTTCCACCATGGTTACTGGAAGTCCCTCATAGAAAGATGGAAATACAAAAACATTCATTATCTGCATAAGTCGTTCGACATCTGAACGCACTCCTGTAAAAATCACTTTCTTTTCCAAACCCATTTGCTTTACTTTCTCTTCTATTTTCTGCTTTTCTTCGCCATCCCCCACTAATAATAATCTTATATTTTCTTTCTTGCGTACACACTCTGCAAAAATATCTATAAGAAAATCGTGATTTTTGACGGTATTAAATCTTCCCACATGTCCAATCACCATTTCATCTTCCAACTGCCATTCTTTTCTTACTTCTTTTTCCAGTTTTTCTTTATACGTATACTTGTGTAAATCGATGGCATTCCTGACAATTCCATACTTATATCCGGCAAACATCCAATTACCAGCCATCTTACCGCATGCCAGCAACCCTGTTGCATATCTCGGTATCCGTCTCATATAATACTTTTTAATAATATATTTCCAGTTTTTATCCTGATTACTACTATGGCTATGTGCAATTCTAACCTTAATTCCCTGATTCTTTGCTTCTTTTAAAATAATTGAGCTCATACAGTCTTGATGTACATGAATCACCTGATATTCTGGATGACTTTGAAAAAATTTCTGCAAGCTTCGTTTATAAGAAATGCTAAACGGATTTAATCTTGGCAAATGATAAATTCTTCCTCCCAATTCTTCAATCTCATCATCATAATCTGCTCTTTTTTCTCGATGTACTAAAAAATCAAATTGAACTTTTGTTCGATCCATATTTCGATAGTAATTCATAAGCATCGTTTCCAAGCCACCGCGGTTCATATATGTTACAACTTGAAGTATTCTGATCATCTATATAACTATTCCTTTCCTCAATTCCATTGTCGTAAATACTCTGCCACCGTTATCCTTGTAAATCTGTTTGCAAATGTACCGTATACCACATTAGCATCATAATAAAAATATAACAAATATCCTATTACCATTACTGTTTTTATAAACTTTCTATTTCTTGTTGAAAGTTTATTACATATCCACGGAAGTGTAATTGCCTGTGTTGCCACAAAATAATTTGCCAGTCTTGCAAAATAATTTGCTGTTCCAAATCTTCCGATAAACATAATACATCCATTAATCATTGCAAGATTATACATCAATGCTTCCTGTTTACTGCAATCTTCAAATAATTCTTTATGGTAGAATACGCCTAAAAAAAGAGGTGCATTACATACAAGTATTCGAAAAAGATTCACACCTTCTCCACTGAATTCTGTTGCACTGTAAGATTCGCCCATGCTAGAAGTAATACTGTTGATTGTCCCAAATAAATGTTGTAACGAAAATGCAATTACTACCGTCATTCCAAGCATAATAACCGTTTTTTTTGTCCAAGGTTTAAACATCAAAAGTGGCACCAGGAAATAAACGGCTGCATACATATGAAATGTCATTGCAAGAAAAACAAGCAAAAAATAACGAATCCACTTTCTTTCTAATGCAAAAGACAGTGCACATAAACAAATTGCCGTAGCAATAGACTGCTTTATAGCTGCACCTGCAAAAATGTAGCTTCCTACGCAAAAAAACAGAAACAGATTCAATACGATATCATTTGCATTTTTTCTTATAAAATGCAAATACAGACCTATTGTAACTAGTGCATAAATCATCAACCAGTTCTGTGTAGAAATTCCTTTTGTTTTCAAAAAAGCATTGCATACATTAAACCCCGGATCCGCACTTAATGATGCATTAAAGCTTTTCCAGAACTGTGGAAAAGTCTGTAACCTCTCATATGTACCTCGATATGTATAGGTATCGTTAAAACCACGTCTTAACCCCAAAAATCCTCCAAGTAATAATGTCAAAAAAATAAAAATAATACTGATTTTTTGCTTCCTTAATGCATAACCCGATGCATTCATATCTAAATTTTTATACAACCACGCACATGCTAACGATATGATCATCAATACCCATAATTGACTCATAATCTATACTCCTATCTTTTTGATAGTCTTCTCTACTACTTTCCTTTTATCAAATACCTGCTCCATATGCTTTCTGCCTTTTTTACCCATAGCTTCTCTCTCTTCTTTCGGTAGCTCGATAAACTTTTTCATCATTATATAAAGGCTGTCTGCATCCTGCTTTTTACACAACAACCCACTTTGTCCATCTATAACTGCTTCCATACAGCCATGAATAGCACTTGTAATCACCGGTCTTCCGGTTGCCGCCGCTTCCAGGTTGGTATTCGCCATGCCTTCATGCCAGGATGGCAGTACAAAACAATGACTCTCTGCCAGAAACGGTCTGACATCACTTTGATAACCATGATACGTAAGCCAGCCTTCGGATGTATATTTTTCTATTTTTGAAGAATAATTTTCTTCAAAGCTTCCCACAATATCTAAACGGCAACGATGCCCTTCGTTTCTGAGTCGTTGCATTGCCTGAAACAATTCATCAGTACCTTTTTCCCTCATAACCCGTCCAATAAACAAAAACTTTGTTTCTGTCTGTTCTTTCGGATATTCCTCATAAGCAAAATGTTCAAGATCCACACCTGCACCGGCTAACACATGCGTGCGTTCTTTTCTTACAATGCCTGCACTTACCATAATGTCTCTGTTTTCTGCATTTTCAAAAAATACAACTTTTGCGCTTTTTAATGCTATTTTATACATCATAGTGACCATCTTTTTCAGCATTCCATTCTTTTGAAATGCCGTTCCAAGACCAGTTATATTCACTGCATATGGAACTCTCAAAATCCGGCACACCAGTCCACCATAGATATTCGGCTTAATCGTATAGGTAACTACCATATCCGGTCTCATTTTTCGGACTGTTTTCAGATATTCTTTCATAAGTTTCAGATCATGAAACGGATTCATTCCCCGACGTTCCATCGGAATCCTTTTTATCCCACATCCCATTTTCTTAATATGGTTCTCTGCCTGTATTTCCGTTTTTTCATTTGTTTTCGGTACGATTGCCCTTACTATATTCTTCTGTTTTATCAACTCTTTTATGAGCATTCCTCGAAACATTTCTAATCCTGTAGAACTATTACATATAATCAAAATCTTCATTTTTTATCTCTTTTTATCATTATTTCATTATATTTCATCATATATATTCCTGTATCATACTGGCCTATTGCACGCTCGTTACTTTTTCCCTCAAGATTATTAACTATCAATTTTATATGGTCTACACCGCTTTCATAAGCATGCGGATATCCTCCACCGAACCTTGGATTTACTTCTGAAATATAGTAGTCTCCATGGATTTCAAAAATATCTATATCAATCTGTCCTCTATATCCCGCATTTTTAACAAATTTTTCAATTAGTGCAAATAACTTATCATCTTTAAAGGAAACTGCTTTATCCGTCTCACCTGCTCGCATTTTTATCTTTTTCTTAGTAAAAATCGAGACAACCTCTCCTGAAATCATGTCAACATAAACATCCGCACCTATCTCCTGTCCATTTAAAAACTCCTGAATCATTAATCCGGAATTATTTTCAAACAATATATCCATCATTTCCTTGTCGTAGACTTTACAAATATCAATACTCGCACTTCCTTTTGCTGGCTTTACAAATACTGGATATGTTATCTCATCAGCATTCACATCTGCATAAAATTGTTCTTTATTTATATAGGACTTAGCACAATGATACTTCTGCTTTCTTAACCACTTATACATTTCATATTTATCTAATGACATTTCGCATAACTCATACGAAGAACCTATCACAGTGATTCCCATCTTCTCGAAATTTTCTTTATTTTTAGCCAATAAAGAAAGTTCGGGATCAATCAAAGATAAAACACCTGTAATTTTTTCATTTTTGCATATGTCAAAAATTATTTCCAGATAATCTGGCGCATCTATTCTAGGTACAATATAATATTTATCCGCTTCATAAATAGCAGGTGCAAGAATACTCATATCCGTAGCAATTACCTTTCCTTTTCCATTTAAAGCCTTCTTAAAATATTGTACTATTTTATTACGTGTTCCTGCACTTAATATCAAAATATTCATGCCTGTCTCCCTTACTTTTTCCGCATTCTCTCGCATCTTTCTTCTGCCAGATTTGTTTCTACTTTATTAGTATCTACTGCAACATCCTGCTTTTTAATGAATTTCAATACTGTTTTTAGAACAATGCGTACATCTCCTATAAATGTAATTTTTTCTATGTACTGAACGTCTAATGCAAGTCTTTGATCCCATCCCACAAAATTTCGTCCATTGACCTGCGCTAATCCTGATAATCCCGGTCTCACGTCATGCCTATGTCTTTCTCTTTCTGTATACCACGGAAGATAGGACACTAATAAAGGTCGCGGTCCAATAACCGACATATCACCTTTTATAATATTAAAAGCTTCTGGTAACTCATCCAATGATGTTTTTCTAAGCATTCTTCCAAACTCAGTTAATCTTTCCTCATCCGGTAATAAATTTCCATCCTCATCTTTTTCATCTGTCATTGTCCGAAATTTATATAATTTAAAAATCTTTTCATCTTTTCCCGGACGTTCTTGCGTAAACAAAACCGGACTTCCAAGCTTTGCCCTCACGAGTATCGCCACAATCAAATACAGCCACCAAAAAACAGTAACAGCAGCAACTCCACATACAATATCAAAAATACGTTTTACATAGCGTTCATAAAAACCCTGTTTATGCCCTGCGCTCTGCTTCTTTTCATTCTGCTGTATCTTTTTCTCTTTTCCCTGCTTCCTCGTTATCTTTCTCTTAAACCCCAGATAAGCAACGGTCATACTGGCTATTGCCGTTACCACAACTCCAGCAATTTTTTTTGACTTTTTCATCTGTTTTCCTCATATAGTGTTTTTGGTTATTCAAAACATTTCTTTACCGTTTCTATAATAATTTCCTGCTGCTGCGGTGTCATTTTGTTGTCGCTTGGCAAGCACAGTCCCCTATGGAAGATATCCATACCGACATCCAGCGGCTGTCCATCTTTCCCAAGTGTACCTCCGCTGATATATGCATTGGTCTTTGCTCTTCCATTTCCTTCTCTTGTCACAAACGCATGCATGCGGTAAATTGGCTGCATATGCATTGGTTTCCAGATTGGACGTCCTTCTGCATTGATGGCTGCGATTGCCTCCAGAATTTCTGTAGGACAGCTCTTTCCCGGCTCACTGACATATAACGCCTCACACTCGCCCCTTACCTGTTTGCACATAGCTTCCGGATCAATGAGTATACAGCTAAGCCAAAAATTAGGATTACTGTTCTTTGCATCATAAGGATTCATCTGAACCGGCAAGTCTTGAAATCCTTCTTTATAGCGTTCGTAAATTGCCTTCTTCTGTGCAATATGTTCTTCCAGATATGGAAACTGTCCACGTACCACTCCGGCAATCACATTACTCATGCGATAATTGTAGCCAAGTTCTTCATGTTGATACCACGGTGCATTTTCACGCGACTGTGTAGACCATTTACGTACCTTTTCTGCTGCCTCTCTGTCATCTGTCAGAAGCATTCCTCCAGACGACCCCGTAATAATCTTATTGCCGTTAAAAGAAATGCAATTATAAGCACCAAACGTACCTGTCTGCTGTCCTTTGTAAGTTGCCCCAAAAGACTCTGCTGCATCTTCTATGATCACAGCATTATGTTTTTTACAGATATTTCTGATTTCATCAATTTTTCCAGGTGTTCCATAAAGATGTGCTACTACCACCACTTTTACTTCCGGATACAGTTCAAATGCTTTTTCCAGTGCAGCCGGATCCATATTCCAGGTATCATATTCTGTGTCAATAAAAACCGGAACGCCACCCTCATATACAACTGGATTTACCGTCGCATCAAATGTCATATCAGAGCAAAACACTTTATCTTTCGGCTTTACACCTGCCAGTTTTACCGCCATATGTAACGCTGCTGTTCCCGCAGATAACGCTACTGCATAGGTACATCCTGTTTTTTCACAGGCCAATCGTTCTACTTCGTTGATGTTTGCTCCCACCGTAGACATCCAGTTTGTTTCATAGGCTTCTTTTACATATTCTATCTCTGGTCCATGCATGGTCGGTGAACTGAGCCAGACCTTGTTTTCAAATCTTTTTTCCATCTTCTATACTTCTCCTGCCTTCTTGGGATGGTACGTTGGTACCACCTGTGCCACTATCTCTTTGATCTTATCGCTTTCCTGGAATGCGGCTTCATCCAGTTGCCGCAATTTTTTCTTAAATATCGCATCATCCATCTCGATCGGTTTTCCGATATGGATCAGTTTGTTCGGTGTCTCCTGCATGCCTTCTTCTGCCATCAGCAGTTCTTCGAACAGTTTTTCACCCGGACGCAGTCCGGTGTATTCGATCTTAATGTCCACATCCGGTGTATAACCGGACAGGCGGATCAGGTTTCTTGCCATGTCATCGATGCGTACCGGCTCGCCCATATCAAGGATAAAGATTTCTCCGCCTTTTGCATAGTGTGCGGCCTGGAGTACCAGGGATACGGCTTCCGGAATGGTCATGAAGTAGCGGATGATGTTTTTGTCGGTGACTGTCACCGGTCCGCCTGCTTCGATCTGTTTCTTGAACAGTGGTATTACACTTCCGTTGCTGCCAAGTACGTTTCCAAAGCGTACTGCCACGAAATCAGTATTTGGGCACTGGCGGTTCATCATCTGTACTACCATCTCGCAGAGACGCTTCGATGCACCCATAATGTTGGTTGGATTGACTGCCTTGTCTGTAGAAATCAGCACAAATTTCTTTACACCTGCTCTGGCTGCTGCAACGGCTGTTTTATATGTACCCATCACATTGTTTTTGATGGCTTCGTTCGGACTGTCCTCCATCAGCGGTACGTGTTTGTGTGCTGCTGCGTGGAACACGGCATCCGGTCTGTAAGTCTGCATAATGTCGCGCACCCGGTTGGTATTGCGCACCGAACCGATCAGGACGGTCAGATTCAGTTTGCTGCCATATTTGCGTTTCAGTTCCTGTTGGATCTCATAGGCATTGTTTTCATACATATCAAAAATAATGAGTTGTTTCGGTCCTGCTGCTGCAATCTGTCTGCAAAGTTCGCTTCCGATGGAACCGCCTCCGCCCGTTACCAGCAGGGTCTTGCCTTTTATAGAAAAGAATATCTCATCCATATTTACCTGCACCTGGGCACGTCCCAGAAGATCGGTGATCTCTACGTTGCGCAGCTTGCTGACGCTGACTTCTCCATTGACAAGCTGGTACACACCAGGAACAGTCTGCAGCCTGCAGCCGGTATCTTTACAGATATTGAGGATTTCTTTGCGATCTTCTCCGTGAACGGTCGGAATCGCATAAATAATACGGTTTACCTCATATTTTCTGACCATCTCTGGAATAGTGTATCGGTTTCCCACGATTGGGATTCCCTCAAGTACTCTTCCATTCTTATCCGGATTGTCATCAATGATACATACTACCTGTGTATGGATCTTATTAGAATTGATCATTTCTTTGATCAATGCCTGTCCCGCTGAACCTGCTCCAATGATCATAACGCGGTCATGTTTCTTATTATCCCCGAAATCCGCACAGCTGTTTGCATAAAAACGCAACAGGCGATAAGAAAAACGTATGCCTGTTGTCATACAGAAACTCAGCACAAAGCCAATAAAATAATAGGATCTTGGCATCTTCATATGCATAAACAGCATACCGATCGAATACACAATCGCAAGGATCATATATGCTGTAAGGCTCATCTGAAGTTCTGCCACACTCGCCAGTCTCCATATACTATGATACAGTTTGCATAAATAGAACACAACTACCGTACTGATGACCCAGAATGGCATCGACCACATATAACAGATCAGGTATTCCTGTGGGATGCTTGAAAATACAAAATCAAACCGCAGCATCAGTGCCATAAAATAAGATACCAGAACAATCATGATATCAGTAAATACTAACAGCATCATTTTGTATATCCACAGTCGACTGGTTACACTTTTTTCTTGCTTCATAAATCAGTTAACTCTACTTCACTTTAGTTTAGTAATAATGGTAAAAAAAAGACCAACCGTTTTGTCAACAGCCAGTCTTTCTCCTTAACGGGCTGTATAATGTCTGAACAGAAATGCCACAATCCCAACAATCGCTGCTACTGCCGCTGCAATAACTGCATGACTCCTGTCAATCACCACACCCGTTACATCTCCATATGTACTATTCACAACCGGACTGCACATCAAAACCATCAGTACAACCACGATCAGCACACACATCAGTATCCCCACAACCACCAACATACTGCCTCTTTTTCTTAACTCACTTCTTTTCTCTTCTTTGGTCATAAAACTCTCCATCTCTGAATCTAAAACACTTTCTTTGTACTTCATCGCTTTAATTATACATCACTCTTTCCAAACAGGCAAGCTAATACAAAATTTTTTTTTATTATTTTTGCCTTGCGATTTATGTCGTTTTATGCTAAAATTGTTCTCAATTAGGTAATTATTAAAATTTCATATTGGAGGCGTGAGAGAATGAAGAAGAAATTTTTCAGCGTTATGACTGCTATCATCGCGGTTCTGGCTCTTTCTTTGAATGTCTTTGCAGCCGGAAGTATTGTCGGCTCCATTGATATGCCAAAAGCAAGTGCTGACCGTGGAAGTGTCCGGTTAAGTCCGGTAACTCTTGGCATGTATGACGATGCACTGCAGGCAATCATTGATCGGTTGAACAATGCCAACCGTAATTCTACGGTAAAGGATGCTTTCGGAGATAAACTTCCTTCTCCTGTCAATCTGTACGGTAAAAATGATATCATAACCAAAGATATTGATCTTGGCTTATATAAGTTCCTTTCCCCTGTGATGGATCTGCAGTTTGATGGTGTGACACCGACAGAAGACAATCCGGTTAAAGTTACTTTTGTAGCAAACAATATGACCGACAACATTCAGGTAGATGTCCTTTACTATTGTCCGATCCATGGATGGGAAGTTCTGCAGGGCGAAAGAGTCAGTGACAATGAAGTTGCCGCTTATTTCCATGCAGGTTCTTCTGTTGTAGCTTTGATCTACCGCGATAAAGGATCTGCTGTTGGCACTTCTGCTACGGTTTCTCCTCAGACTGGAGCAAGAGCTACCTGGCCACTGGCAGGATGTGCAGCATTTTTTATCGGATTTGGTATATTTGCTATTTACAAAAGTAAAAAAACATGCTAATATAATGACATCCATATTTTTATATTTCTCATAATGGTTAATCAGGAAGTTGCAGTAATGCGCTTCCTGATTTTTTATAATCATTTAATATATGCCATACAGCTTAAATAATACATTTTTCTTATATACTAAACAGATTGAATCGTTATATTTTTGAAGGGAGATGGTATAAGATGAAACATTTGCAAAAAAACATTGCAGTTGCCGGAACTGGTTATGTCGGACTTTCTATTTCCATTCTGCTTGCACAGCACAATCATGTTACAGCAGTAGATGTGATTCCAGAAAAGGTTAAAATGCTGAATCAGCGAATTGCACCGATTCAGGATGACTATATAAAGAAATATTTATCAGAAAAGAATTTAGATCTGACTGCCACACTGGATGCTGCTTCAGCTTACCGAGATGCAGATTTTGTTGTCATTGCAGTTCCGACCAACTACGACAGCCGCAAGAATTATTTCGATACTTCCGCAGTCGAAAACGTAATCGAATTGGTTCTACGTGTCAATCCAGATGCTATTATGGTCATCAAATCAACGATTCCTGTAGGATATACAGAATCTGTCCGCCAGAAGTATCATTCTTCGAATATTATTTTCAGTCCGGAATTTTTACGAGAATCCAAAGCTCTCTATGATAATCTTTATCCGAGCCGTATCATTGTATCGACCGATCCGTCAGATAAACATCTGGTACAGGCTTCTCGCACGTTTGCTGCTCTTCTTCAAGAAGGAGCGGTCAAAGAAAACATTGATACCTTGTTTATGGGCTTCACGGAAGCAGAAGCCGTCAAACTTTTCGCCAATACGTATCTGGCACTGCGTGTTTCCTTTTTCAATGAACTGGACACTTATGCTGAAATGAAAAATCTGAACACCAGAGATATCATCGATGGTGTCTGCCTGGATCCGCGTATCGGTCCACAGTACAATAACCCTTCTTTTGGCTATGGCGGTTACTGTCTGCCAAAAGATACCAAACAGCTCCTTGCCAACTACAATGATGTCCCGCAGAATATGATGAGTGCGATCGTCGAGAGCAATCGCACCCGAAAAGATTTTATTGCAGACCGTGTTCTGCAAATGGCTGGTTACTATGGATATGCTAATGACAATCTTTATAATTCCGATATGGAAAAAGAGGTTACGATCGGCGTTTACCGTCTGACAATGAAAGCCAATTCTGATAATTTCCGCCAGAGCAGTATTCAGGGCGTGATGAAACGTATCAAAGCCAAAGGTGCTTCTATCATCATATATGAGCCAACGCTGGAAAATGGTGTGACGTTCTTTGGAAGTAAGGTAGTCAATGACCTTGCATCCTTCAAAGAACAAAGTGACTGCATCATCGCCAATCGCTATGAACATTGTCTGGACGATGTCAAAGAAAAAGTATATACCAGAGACTTATTCGGGAGGGATTAGTTCCCTCCCTTCTATTTTTTTAGAATCGTCCTGTACTTCCTGATCTGTTCTATGGTAAATGGATCCCTTAGCAGGATCAGCACAACAATATAACATAACATTCCCATTACAACCTGCAGGACCAGACCGACAAGACTGCTCGCAAAATACCTGCAGGAATAACCTACTGCAATCCCCGTCACTGTGCTTGCTATCATATTTTTCATCGCATATTTTATGATTATTTTCGCTGTAATGTATTCTGAACTGTATTTCAAAAATGCGAATAATATCACCGTTTCCGCTGCCACCGACGCAATGGCCGCCCCAACAGATTGCAATGCCGGAATCAAAAACACATTGCATACTACATTGACCATTGCACCGCAAATCACAGCGTAATTATATTCTTTTTGCTTTCCTATTGGCATCAGAACCTGTTTTCCCACTGCATTATTCAGCCCGATCACAATAATCAGCACGCTGAAAATACACAATAAATTTACGCAGGGTTCATAACCTTTTCCCAGAAACCATGGAATCAGATTTGGAGCGATTCCTGCGATTCCTGCTGCCATAGGAAGCGATATCCACAGAATAAACTGGATGGATCCATGCAAACGCTGCACCATTTCTTCCTTTTTCTTCTGTTTAAACAGTAAGGTCATGCGCGGCAGTGTCACGACACTCAGAGAAGTTACGACGGTAACTGCCATCTGTTCAATTTTCTGTGCCTGCTCATAATATCCATTTTCCAGTTCCGAATGAGTGATCCATCCAATCATACTTTTATCCAGCAGCATATACACTGATGTGGCAATGGTTGGAATAAAATATTGGATACTTGGTCTGATATGTTTAAAAATACGAATTTCTTTTGCAGATACCGGCAAAAGGAATTCACGTAAAAAAGCATAGATGGAAAGATTTCCGATGAGAACCGCCCCCTGCATGATTGTCGCATAGATATACAGATCTTTCTTTTCTTTTACCAGTAAAAAAATCAGTGCCACACCAAGTAACTTTACCACAGCGTTTCGCAAAACAATCTTTTTAAACTCTTCCAATCCCTGAAGCAGCCAGGATATATCGACCGCGGATGCCGCTAACTGTAAGATCAGCACCAGATACATCGTCCGGTATTGTTTCTGAAACAGTATATATAATAAATATACAGCCATGCAGATCAGCATCAGGAACATCCTGGCAAAATAGATTCCCCAGAATTCTTCTGTCATTCTTTTTTTATTTTCCCGTTCAGCCGCAATACATAGCTGCCCGTAGGTTGCGATTCCAAAATTTCCAAATAAAACAAAATACGATACAATTGACGAGGTAAAACTGTAAATTCCTACGCCATCTGCTCCAAGAACACGGGAAACATACGGTGTCGTGATCAGCGGCACGATCATAACCAGAATCTGATATCCCAGATTGTATATATAATTTTTTTCAACCGTTTTTTCGTTCTTTTTCACCGTATATTCCTTCCTGTTCAAGCAGTTCAAGATAAGCTTTGCAGGAGCTTAACAAACATTTATTTGTAAATATCGCTTTTTTGTACTGATCCGAATAAGAACTGTCCGTTGCCACATCTTCATGATGCAGTACCTGCAGCCGCGGATCATATACCATTTTCATCTGTTCCCGTCTTGCCTGATGATAGAGTATCTGCGATTCCATATACATAAAGGTCTTGCTATAAAAACATTCCTCATGCAAATTTATAAATCTTTTATCAAACACGTAAAAAGAGCCATGCAGTGGAACATTGATCCTGACTGTTCTGTCAAATAGT
Source organism: uncultured bacterium (assembly GCA_905214675.1). Classification (GTDB taxonomy): domain Bacteria; phylum Bacillota; class Clostridia; order Lachnospirales; family Lachnospiraceae; genus Hominisplanchenecus. The sequence goes on along the minus strand of CAJMMS010000008.1, from coordinate 35,000 downwards.
TCTGGCTTTATGTTCCTGCCAGGACTTTCCGGCTTCAGCAAATGCTTCAGTTTTATCAGAAAACGAACTCTTAGTTTCCACTCAATTTCTTTTTTTATTTTTTTCAGTGTCTGAATGTCATATTCTCCGATTTTGTCCGGATTCTGATGTTTTTTTGCTTTCGTGGAATAAACATCCGGTGCCATGATATGAAACGCATACTCTCGATAACATTTCTCGATCCCGGCTATAAATTCTGTATTTCTTATTTCCATATCATTGTTCATCACAACAATAAACTCCGGATTGTACTTTTCTTTTGCATAACAATATCCCAGATTATTTCCTCGTGCAAAACCTGCATTGTCTTTATTTATAAGTACTTGTACCTGACTTTCTTCTCTGAACGTATCTGCCAGACGCTTTCCGGAATCGTTCATAGATCCATTGTCTACGACAATAATTCTCTTATCCCCGTTCAGCTTTAATAAAGATGTTACGCAAGCTTTCGTCTCTTCGTATACTTTATAATGTAAAACCACAAATACTGTCATAGTTCTGTCCTCTCGATCAAAGACCTGATCTTGCCCTCTGTGCAGTCTTTCCGATTCATATGGAGGAACTCACACCCATATGTTTCAAAAAATTGAAAAACTGCTTCATATTTTTTCAGCATTTCTCTCAGTTTTTCTTCTTTCAACCTGTCAATATCACATACCTGACGGTTTCTTTTCTTTAAAGAATCCATACATGTTTCTATTTCGATATGATACCATATCGAAATTACATCCCTATCATTCTCTTTTATACGCTTCCACAAATACAGAAGCTCTTTGCTCTCCATATCAAAATCAACTGCCATTGCTGTCATTACCTGATAGATTCCCTCATCAAACAGATACCTTTTTTGTTTTGATTGCAGATATTTATAATATTCTGTCAAATATAAAAGTCGTTTCAGATAGCTGTCAAAAGAAATCGTTACAGCATATCTCGCTTTTCTGTTCCGATATTTTTCCCGCAATCTTAGTAGCTCTTTATCTTTACATGCTCTGTGCAGCAATAGAACTGACTGTATTTTCTGAACTACCATCCAGATCATCTTTTTTTCTGTAACCGCCATATTTTCGGCACATATTTCATTTTCTTTCAATGCTGCCACCGCACGTTCCACAAAATAACTTTTTCCGCTGCCTGGAAGTCCGTTCATTTCAATCACCATATCCGTTTTCTCCCACTGCTGCATGCATACCATTATGAAAGCACATCATCGTAATAAAAATCAATGCAATCATTGAATAATGTGAAAAATAGGAGGACTGTATCGAACTCATCAGTGCATCCAGCATGACAAAATAAAAAATCAGACGGCTTTCTTTCTTTTTCTTTATCATCAGATGTTTTGACATATTTCTAAAATACAGAATCAACAGAACTACAAAAATCAACATTCCGATCACACCAAACTGTCCAAGAATGGTTGGCCAGTAGTTATCTGATAAAAAAAGATTGCCTTCCGGTCCCATTCCATACCGTTTATAAAAATTCAACGTATAATATAATGGGGAGTAATAATTTGCTGCCGCATACGATCCAAAGGTCGCAAATCCCGTTCCAATCGGAAAATGACTTCTCGCCAGCCGAATCGAATAGATCAGAAACAGTGCTCTTGGTGCTGTCTCACTGTCAATAAAATACATTTCCAACTGCGATGCACCGATCAAGCCCAAAACAAGAACGATCACACCAAGATATAATGTGATCCTTTTCTTTTTCATGACAAAAAGCAAATAGTACAACATGCAAAACAATGCAACCAGACCAATTCCTCTGCTTCGAAGTGTACTTAGCATTACCAACAGGTCCAGAAGCAGGAAAAGTGTATTTTTCTTCTTATTGACAGATCTGTCCGCCATAAAAATAATCAGCATATAGGTACAGTGATTGATCACGATTCCAGGAATACCATAGACAAAACAAAAAGACCGCAATCCATAACGAAGCTCATAAGACATACCAATATCTTTCACCAAATTAACCGCCGAAAACAAAGCCAGAATGCTGATATAAACTTTTGCCACTGCTGCAATCCTGCGGATAACGTCCCTGCCGGAATATCTTGGCGAAAAATATAATGTTCCAAGGTAAATAAAGATAAATTTAAAAGTATTTCCAATGTCCATCAATATTGCTTTCAGACTTCGGTCAACTCCGGAAAACAAATTACCCAACATACCTGTAAGGATCACCAGCGCTGCCAGTGCCAGAATCCCTAATTCCTCTTTGGAGATCGCGCCCGTTTTCATGATTCTTACAAGATATAAACCCAGCAATAAAACAGATACCATCTCATCCAGATATTGAAAGATCGGAATATATGTTTGCAAAAGATCCTGTAAAAGAAAGCAAACGATCATCCCGGTAATGATAAAGTCCTTCCATCTGCTTTTTTGTGTTTTCACCAAATGATACTGCATGACACACCCTCTTATTCTGTCGTTTCTTCTTTTCTGATTCTGGCTTTTTCTGCATATAACTGATCATCAATATCAGCCGCCACGATTTCTTCCCCTGTTTTATATTTCAACTGTTCTTTGGAGACTTCACTCAATCCGTTGCTGATCTCACAGTTTCTGTCACAGGTGCTGCACTGATCCAGTTCTTCTTTGGTCACTTTGCCATCCCGGTAGTCCCGGCATATTTTATTTTCATACATGCTGTAAGGATGCTTCGTAAAGAATGCTTTGATCTTGTGCCACAGTACCCAGAACCCCGGTTTCCAGATATACTTATGCATAGCCGGAGATACCGAACCGATCATCCAGCACTGACGATCGCAGATTCGGACTTTTTCACGTACTTTTTCCGCTTCCGGACTGTTCCACACTTCTTTCCAGCTTTTCTCCCGCAGATTTCCCATCGCTTCTTTTTCTTTTGTACCGTTGCATGGCATGACATCACCATACGGGTCTATAAAAAAAGTATCAAAACTCATGTCGCATGGAAGCAGCCTTTTCTGTCCATATATGTAATGAATCAATCCATGATTAAAATATGCCCGAAACCATTTCTTCGGACTGTTGCTGCGAAGCAGTTCATTGATCAGATTTTCAAAATTCTTTGCAACCATCGGTCGATCGTGGATAATATTTTTTGCTTCCACAAAATAAAAACTGTTATGTAGAGATGCCGTTGCAAATTCCATCCCCATCTGGTCACTGATCCGGTACAACGGTACAAGATCAGGTGCATTTTTATCCTGAACCGTCATACCAAAACCAACATCTTTCATCCCCATCGCCCGCAGCTTTTTTAGTGTTTCATATCCTCGCTGATATCCATTTGGCAACCCACGGATTTCATTATTCGTCTTTTCCAGTCCTTCTATCGAAATCCGAATCCCAATCTGTGGAAATTCTTTGCAGAGTTCAACAATCCGATCCGTAAAAAATCCATTGGTGGAAATAACAATTCTGTCTGATTTCCTGTATAATTCCCGGACAATTTCTTTTAAATCGGTTCGGATAAACGGTTCCCCACCTGTAATATTGGTAAAATACATCTTCGGCAGCTTGCGGATTGTCTCAATACTGATTTCTTCCTCCGGTTTCGAAGGCGCTTTATAACGGTTACACATGCTGCACCGTGCATTGCAGCGATACGTAACAATCACCGTACCATTTAATTTTTTCTGTTCCATCTTATGTCTTTTCTCCCTTTTTCTGTTTACCGTCTATTGATTCAAAATCCGCCATAATGTTTCCGCATACTTTTGCTCAGAACATTCTGTCTCCAGATATTGTTTCCATTTCGCTGCTTTTTGCTCTGCTTCCCATTTGTGTTCCAGATAATAAGTGATCTTTTTCTGCCAGTCCTCCAACGTATTTTCACAGAAAATGCCATTGTCCTTCTGGAAATATTCTCTGGTTGTGACAGTATTGGAAATCAGCACTGGCTTCTCATTTGCGGCAGCCTGATACAAAACGATCAATCCAGCCGGCGCTTCCGTCTCCAAGGGCATCACGACCAGACTTGCTTTGCACATTTGCTCCAGAAATTCCTTTTTGGTCGTATCACACTTCGCATGGACATTATTCCCAAATCTGCTCTGATACTGGCGAAATTTTTCTCCCGTCAGTACACAATAAAACTGTATTTGCGGCATTTTTTCTGCTAACTGAAAAAAGAACTCCCAGTCTCGTCCATTTCTTCCTCCGCAAAAAACACTTTGCGGATCTGTCTGACCGGCATTTTTTGTTTCATATCGCTCCTGATAAATATCATGCAAAAGTTCATATTTTCTGTTAATACCAAGCAACCGGTTCACCCATGCTCCATATTCTTTTGAAGTCACCGTAGCCTGCACATTGTCCGCCTGCAGTGCCTTTCTGTATAAAAATCTTGCTGTTTTATTTCTCAACGTATTTTTTTCTTTCAAAAGAATATTCAATATGACTATTTTTCGTTTTTTTCTTTTTAAACAGCAAAACCACCAGCATAATACACCCATAAAGTCCAACCAGCAGACAAGCGTATCCCCATCGTTTGATATTTTTATTCCATGCAGACATGCCATTATCATTTTTTTAATGGAATTACATTTATGCTGTGGATATTCCTGTTGAATTTTCGATGTCTCATAAATTTCAGACTTCAAAAATCTCATCGCTTTTTTATCTTTTGGATTGTCAAACAACATATAGATCATCGCACAAGTCTCTTTTCCTTTTTTCTCTCTTCATAAATCTTTAACAGTCTTTTTCCGTACTCTTCCAATGTACAAAAATGGATGTTCCTGCAATTCTCATGGTAAGTATCTGTCTGTTCATTTTCCTGCCACAAATGCATGATCTTTTCTTTCAAATCTCCTGTATCCCCGCTGTGAAACAATTCTCCGGTCCTGCCATTCTGGATCAGTTCCGGAATCCCGCCAATATCTGCTCCCAGAACCGGTGTTCCATACATCTGACTCTCCATCACAGAAAACGGACAATTTTCATACCATTCCGATGGACAGACCGTAAATCTCGCTTCCCGGATCAGCTTTTCCAGTGCTTCCCCCTCCTGAAAACCAACATCCTGAATATTCGTACATTGATCGATTTCTTCTTTGAGCGGCCCGCTGCCGGCAAATACAAAGGATATCTCCGGAAGTTTTCCGCAGACCTCAAGCAAAGTCCTGATTCCTTTTTCTTCTGCATATCTTCCAAAATATAACACATAATCCTTTTTTGGGGTTTCTTTCCACTCCATTTTATCTATAAAGTTATGTAATACAAGTGTTTTCTTTGCAAACACTGGATTGGTATCCATCTTTTTTTTCATAAATTCCGAACAGCAAATGATCGCATCCAGATACTGATAAACACCTCTTTTCTTCCAAAATTGTGCCTCCAGCATCCCAACTGCCGATTTTGCCCTGCTTCCATGAATGCAGCTTCCTTTCATGCAATTGCGAAAATCTCCACCGAGACATTTTTCGCAGTTCTTTTGTGTCACCGGATTCCTGCACATATGATTTGGACAGAGCAGTTGATAATCATGCGCTGTGAAAACAATCCGGCAGTTTCTTCCTGTCTGTTTTCTCCATCTTACAATCTCCAGAATCACAGAAGGAGTAAGCTGATAATTAAAATTATTCAGATGACACACATCCGGTGTAAAATCCTCCAGTACCAGACGAATCTTACGGCGTGCTTCTACAGAATAGATGGTTTTCAATGGATAAATCAGTTTTTTCAGTGGATTCCCACCATGAAAATCCATATCCTGTGTGTATGCCTCTGCCCGGTTTCCAAGGCAGCGTCCCTCATGTTCCATTCCAAAATACTGTACTTCATGCCCCTGTGTATTCAGATATGCTCCAAGTTTCTGTATGTAAGTCTCGCTTCCTCCATTGATATGTAAGAATTTATTTATCATTAGAACTTTCATATTCTCCCTCGGTTCTATTGTATCATAGTTGTATTCTGATACAACTTTAACGTCTCTCTGACCACATGATCCCAGTTATAAGTTTCACATACAAAATCTGCGATTCCTGTTCTGTAATGCTCTACCTGTTTTGCATCCTTATCCAAAAGCTGTATCTTTTCTCTTAAATCATCTACATTCGACTTTTGAAACAACATTACGCATCCTTCCGCTACAAAAGCACATTCTGCAATATCTGACACCAAACAGCAGTTCCCATAACTCATCGCCTCCAACAGACCAAGCGGCATCCCTTCCAGATCACTTGGAAGAACATATACGTATGCATTGCTGTACAGTTCCTGCAGTTCTTTCCCCTGAACAAAGCCAGTAAACAAAATCCGTGCATCACCTTCTGCCATTTTGTGCAGTTCACTTTCAAAAGCTGCGGTATCTGAACTTCCTCCGGCTATGACCAGCTTTCTGTCCGTTTTTACCTGTCTGAATGCTTCGATCAGATAACGGATTCCTTTTTCCGGAACCAGTCTTCCAAGAAACAAAAAATACTCATCCTTACTCAGCCCATACTTTTCCTGAATAATATCCGGTTTCTGCAACTCTGCTTTTCGGACTCCATTTGGAATATAACATGTCTTTCTTTTATAAGTATCCCAAAAATATTTCTGCATCTCCCGACTTAAGACAATGATTTCATCTGCATACTTTACCGCGCACTTTTCCCCAAGTATAATGTAGGCAGATGCCAGTTTTCCCCATTTTGCCCGCTGATGATCCAGACCATGAATGGTCGCAATGCAACATTTTCCTGTCAGCTTTGGCAGCCAGATCATCGCACATGGTCCTTCTGCATGTACATGCACAATATCATATTTTCCAAATGCCGCCGCGATCGCCGCAAAAAAAGATGCCGACATAGCAGCCAGTCCTTTCCGGTCAATCGTTGGAACATATCTTAGACGCACCTTTTTCCAAATATGTCTATGCTTCTCGTCAAAAGCTTTTCCGCTTACGTGATGTCCTCTGCGATTATATACCGTCACTTTACAGCCATATTCCGCCATACGCACTGCCAGTTCTTCCACAACAATCTCTACCCCTCCCTGCCTGCTAGGAATGGATTTCTGTCCAAACATGGCGATTCGCAGTGGTTTTTTCTTTTTCCTTTGTTTTTGCTCTTTTCCTTTCACCTGGAACCTCTCCCTTTAATCACCACAAAAACGGTCTTAACAAGAATCTTCACATCCTCGCTTAATGTCCAGTTTTTAATGTATTGCATATCAAGCCGTACTACCTCTTCGAAGTCTGTAATATCGCTTCTTCCGCTCACCTGCCATAATCCTGTAATACCAGGCTTGACCGCCATCCTCGCCCTGTGATGATATTCATAAGTCTCCCATTCATCTACCGTCGGCGGTCTCGTCCCCACCAGGCTCATATCCCCTTTGAGCACATTCAGAAACTGCGGAAGTTCATCCAGGGAAGTCCGTCTCAAAAACCAGCCAATTCCATGGCGCGTGCCATCTGCACCGCTTCCGATCACACGAGGATCGGCATCCATCTTAAACATATGTCCTTCCATTTTGTTCTGTTTGAGAAGCTGTTTTTTCTGTTGGTCCGCCCCAACATACATACTGCGGAATTTATACATCCGAAACTTTTTTCCACCCTTCCCGATGCGTTCCTGCGAAAAAAACACCGGACCCGGAGATGCACTCCAGATCATTGGCGCAATAAATAACATCGCTACTGCCGTGACCAGCAATCCTACGATGGCTCCTGCAATGTCCATTCCCCTTTTAAAAAACTCCTGACGCGGTGTAGCAAGTTTCAAACAGTCCGTCATCACGGTATAACCACATATGTTTTCTACAACCCTGGTCTGGCTCTGCGCATCTGCCTTTCCAAGATAAATATGCGTCGTCAGTCCCATTTCCTGAAATCTTTCCAACAGCTTATCTGCTTTCTCCTGTTCACTTCCGATGCGCACCAGCACTTCATCCACCCAGCCACTCTGTACCATCTTCAGGATCTCATCGCCGACAGCCAGAACCTGATAAGATTTGATACTGCTTTTTTGCTGTGGATTATCCAGAAGTCCAACACCAATAATATGAAGCGCACCATATACCTGCTCCTGCACATCTTCTGCCATAGACTCAGCCACATCAGCAGAAGCAACCAGCAGAAGATTTCTGGTTGGCTCAAAAATATTTTCGTACTTTCTAAGTAAATGCTTCCAGAACGTCCGAAGCACATATAAAAACAGAAAATAAAGCACCGCAAAATATAAAAATGCCAGTCTTGAAAAATTCTCTGCCCCTTTCCACAGAAATAAAAACATACTTTCACAGACGATCACATACATGGTCTGTTTCAGAACTGCCTTAAATTCTACCAGATATCCTCTCCGTATAATGTCCCTGTGATTTTCTGTCAAAAACGATACACAGATAGAAAACAGTACCAGTACAATCCACACAATGCCGTTTGCCTGCTTGTGCAGAAAAGAAAAATTTCCTGTTCTTAAATACCACGATAATAGAAAAGCAAGCTGAAGTCCCAGAAAGTCCAACACCAGAAAATCTATGTGTTTCAGCCAGCCTTCCGCATTTTTACGATACATTTCATTTCCTCTTTTTCATTTCCCTTTGTTGCTGTAAGAAAACAGAAGCACTATACTCATAAAACACTCCCGCATGAGTATAGCGCTTCTGCGTATGATTGATCATCCTGATTATTTTTTAATCTTACCTTTGAATCCTGCTTTTTTCAGTCTCGTTTTCATCGTCTTATATGTCTTTGCAGACATTTTCTTCGGGAACTGGATCGTTACTTTTTTCGTATTGATGCCTTTGAAAGCTTTTTTGTCAATCTTCGTAGCCTTTTTATTTTTTACAACGATTTTCTTTAACTGTTTGCAGCTTTTGAACGCTTTTGCCTTAATACGTGTAATACTTGCAGAAAGTGTCACTTTCTTTACGTTCTTCCAGTTCTTCAGTGACTTGGAACCCATTGCCGTCACTTTATATGTCACACCATTTACCTTAATCGCTGCCGGTATTTTTCTGTTTTTCTTATTATTTGCCTTTGCTCCGACAATGGTTGCTGTGCCTTTTTTGCTTGTCTTTACTACAAACATAGCATCATCCGTAACTGTCTGTTCCTGTTCCTGCGGCACTTTTCCCTGTGTCGGACTTGGTGTAGCTGCTGCCGGTACTGCTGTACCAAACATCAGTACAGCCGTCAAAGTCAATGCCAGTACTTTTTTTAATCCTTTTGTCATACCTTTCCCCTTTCAATTTCCATAACATCCTGTCGTTCCATTGACACTATTATACAATAGAATATCTCATCTGACAATGTTTTATTTGCCATTTTCTCCTGTTCCATATCCATACTGTTTATAGTATTTTTTTCTTTTCATATCTTCTGCGCGGTTCAGCACAATTCCAAGAAGCGGACAGCCGGCTCTTTCCAACTGCCTGACAGAATTTCTGACTGTTTTCCTAGAAACTCTGCCGCTTGCCACTACCAGGATTGCCCCATCACACAGAGACGCAATCTTTTCACCGTCCGACACCAGTTCCAGCGGCGGCGCATCAATGAAGGTATACCGATAGGCAGCCTCCATTTTTTCCAGAAGCTTCTTAAATGTTTCCCCTTCAAACAACATTGCCGGATTGATGACATTCTCTACATTTGGAAGAATATCCCCCTTTTCCAGCTCTGTCTTCCATACCGCCTCATCCGGCGGCAGCTTCCCTGCCAGTACATGTGAGGTTCCATAAAATGGCTGCCCGTTTTCCGGCTCCATCTGGTAAGTCTCTGCCATCACAGACTTTCTAAGATCTGCATCCAGCAAAACACTGTGGATTCCGCTTTGCGCCATCTGTCTCCATATATGAAATGATACAAAACTTTTTCCTTCATTTTCTGTGGAACTGATCACCAGGATCTTCTTTATATCCCCACCAAGAAAATTCAGATTGATCCGCAGACGGTTCAGGGATTCTTCCGTAGAATAAGGAAGTTCTGGCATGTTTTTTATCTTTATTCTTTTCATATTATTTTCTCCAGTACATTCCTTTCTTTTTCTGTTTGTGATCTCCATCTTCCATGATCACGGTAAGCGGCATCACACCAATCAGACGTTCCACATCTTCCGCTGTTTTTACAGAATCCTCTAATATAAAACGTACAGTCAGAATAATACAAATAAGCACAAGTGCCAGGATTCCTCCCACAGCCACATTCTTTTCCATACTTGGCGAAGTTGCTATTGTCGGTACAATCGCTTCTTCCGCAATATTCGGTGCTGTAATCCCCATCAGTTTTGGCAAATAAGTAACCGCCTTTTCTGCCATAGTGTTGGCAATATCTCTCGCTTCCTTTGGATTTTCACTGACCACCGAAATGATCAGGATTCTGGTATCTTCCACCGGATCAATACTGATCATCTTTTTTAACTGTCCAACAGTATAATCCAGATGAAGTTCTTCTATGATTTCATCACAGATTGGTCTTGTTTTCAACAGTTCTTTATAGTCTGCAGACAATGTCGTTCCCAGACGCAAATCATCCAGATTAACAATATTTTTGCCTGATGCGGACACTACATAAAGTTTGGAAATAGCTGTATATCTGGGCTGTATAAGAAAATATGTCCCCACCCCTGCAAGTAGAACCCCTGCCAGAAATGCAGCAGCGATCAGAATCCATTTTTGTCGCAGATAACGCAGCAGTTCCCCTATATTTACCTCATCCTGCATATCCTCTGCCGTATTTTCCCTGTTAAACTCCATCGTTACGTCCTCTCTTTTGCATGTCTTAAATTATTCTGTTATATGATACAGTGCCTGAAGCGTTTCTTTCACACTGTCAGCATCTGAATAAAATTCCATATGCTCCAGACCATCATCCAGATGAGAACCGATCCTGTTTTCTCCAGTAAGTTCCTGAAATCCCAGGTTCTTTCCATCCTGAAGTGCCACCACAAGATCAGAAAGCATACCTCCCGACAGATCTGTAAATGCCACATCTGCCATCTCATCATAAATTGTAAGTATTATCTGCGGATCCTGCTCCATCTTTTGCTTTACTTTTTTAAAAAAAGCTTCCATATACTGTTTCTGGCGTTTCATCCGGGAAACATTTCCGCCATCGTCCACTTCTGTTCTGTTCTGTAGAAAATGGTATGCCTGTTCCCCATTTAAAGTAATCGTTTCACCTTGTTTCAGAGAAGGATCTACTTTACTGAAGTCACTCTCTATTGTAACAGTCACGCCTTCAACGGTCTCGTTCAGTTTTCCAATATCCTGCATATGAATTTCATAATAGCCATTGATCACAATCCCACCAAGCAGTCCGCTTACCGCTTTCACGGTATTTTCACAGCTTTCTTTTCTACTTCCGCCATACCAGTGCGCCGTACAGAGCTGCATCACAGCCGTCGCTTCTCCTTTTCCTTCCTGATCGATCAGGGCAATCTCTGTCATCGTATCTCGATTCAACGGCAGGAATGCATACGTTTTGTCTGTGCGATTCACTATCACAAGCATCAGAAAATCAGCCATATTGCCGATATATTTTTCCCTGTCCGTACTCTCCGTCCCACTTTCATCTGTTCCCATCAGAAGATATGTCTCATAGTCCGTTGAATAACGGTATTTTTTTCCATCCAGCCTAATCTTATTCCACAGCAGACGTTCCAGTTCATCTGTCGTCTCCTGTATTTCTGCTGTCACAGAAGTAGCTCCTGCCTCGTCATCTGGCTTCTGTTCCTTTTTTGTCCTCTGACAGGAACAAATGAAAACTGTCGCAAGTATGACCAAAAGCAGAAAACAGACTTTCTTTCCGCTGCCTCTTCTCATAAACCAAGCACCTGTGCTCCGAACACATCCATTCGTTCCAGAGTTTCCTTTCCTTCCGCCATATTTCGTATCACCTGTCTGCCCTTTTCCATCTGCGGCGGGCGTTTTTGCAGATTGTGGCAGTCACTGCCTAAGACAACCGGTATTTCTTGTTTCAATATCTTTCTGCAAAGTCCACGTCTGGTAAAAGAACACAGATCATCCGCATTGATCTGTAAAATTAACGGCAACTTCTGTATTTCATTCCATATATCTTTGTTTTTCTGATATTTAGCATAACGCTCCACATGTGCCAGTATCACTTTCAGCCTGCGTATTTCGATGATTTGTTTTACTTCCTGATATACTTCTTTATCCCACTCCCTAAAAGGCATCTCCAGAAGCAGGATATCCTTTTCTTCTATACAAAGCCGCGGCAAGGCTTCGGATCTGGAAATCCCCGGATAATACAGAACTTCCGCACCTGCATAAATCTCCATTTTTTGTGCAAAAACTTCTGTTTTTAGCAGCTCTTTTACCTGACTCATTCTTTTGCTGCGCCTTTCCAGAAACTGCTCCGGAAACTCTTTCTGTGCATAGAAATGTGGAGTCGCAACCACCGCTTGTGTCCCCTGGCTGTACTCCATCTGCAAAAGTCTGCGTGTCATCTCCAAGCTGGTACTTCCATCATCCATCTGCGGCAAAATATGCGTATGAAAATCAATTACCATGTTATTCACCTGATGTCATCCTGATGAAAGGCTTCCCATGCTGCAATAACTGCGCCCTGGGAAATATCACATTGCAGGCGATACAGTGGAACGTGCTCTGTAACCGCTCTGAGTAAATTTAATGTTTTCAGCATTTTCTCCCGCTCCTTCTGTGGCCGGTAAATCTGCCGGTACAGAGATGGATACGCTTCCGCCGGCGAAATACGCTCTGCACGGTTCACTTCACCTCGCTCCAGAATACAGATTGCCCGGATTGGTGCTCTCTGGTTGGTACTAAGACGATGCTTTCCATCCCACGGCGTTCCATATACATAAAACGCATCACCCTCCATACGGATCAGCGGTTTATCATCGTTGATCATCACAGCACGTGTTCCAAAATATTCACGCCACAGCCGCGTATGCGTAGATTTTCCAGTACCGCTCGGTGCCGTAAAAAGATACGCTTCTCCATCCACTGCAATAGCGGAGCAGTGAAAAAGAAAAGTATCATATGCCAGCGCTGCTTCTGAAATCTTCCGATAGATAGCAAGACTTTCCAGATAGCCTTTTGGAAACGGCTCTGCAAAGACATTTTCCCGTTCGATTTCCTCCTCTGTCACCGAAATAAAGATTCCTTCCTGTAACGCCTCATAATTCTGGCACTGCTTTTCCAGAAACGGGGTATGCATCGCGATCGTAAACGGAATGTCTGCAAACCTGTAATTTTTTACTGTCATCCACTACTCCTCCAGAAGACCTTTTGCGCTTAACTTATCAAGAAATTTGCGAACATCTGCTGCTGCCTTCTCCTGTGTTACCTCATATTCCTCCGTCAAAGCCTGTACCAGCTCTTCTTCCGTCGTTTTGCTCTGCAAACGCTCCCAAAGAAACGCACCTGCATCGTTGAGCTTTACCAGTCCGGTCTGGTCATGATTATCTGCGCTGAGCGGTACTGCCATCTTTTCGCCGCCGATCGTATCCAGAATATAATCCCCTCTTATCTTCATATTGTAATATCCTTTCTGTTTATACACAGACGGAGATGTACGACATGCGTACATCCCCATCCGTCATACTACTTTCTTATTCCCATCCGTCAAAGCCGCCTTCTTCTTTGTCCTCTGATATCATGATAATATCTTCCGCCACTACGGAAAGTACTTCCATATCCGGCTCTTCATACTGTTTTTTCATATGACCTCTGCCCTTCCTCTCTGTTGTTACTGATGCGGATATTCTGTTATATCAGAATACAAAGTATAAGTAGATACACCATCCGTATAAGTCACATAGGATCTGCCATACCATTTTTCATTCTTACCACATTTCAGTTTTGCTTCGTAGGTTCCGTTGTTTGCTTTTCCTTTTGCCACGGATTTTCTTGTTCTGGTCGCACCTTTTACAAATGCCTCTGTATTGTTTTCATAACGTTTCCATCCTGTTGCATCGGTAATCACGATTCCATGTTCTACCACTTTATAAACTGTCGGAACAGAACGTTTGCCAATAAAGGAAAGCGTACCTGCACGATAACTGTTGCTGCAGAACAGATTGACTTCTTCCTCCTGAACGTCCTCACTGTAAACCGGCTCCAGAACCGTTGTACCAATCACATAGAATGTATAAGAAGTCGTAGTGCATACGGTTCTGCTTCCCATATCATCTAGCGTCATCTGCCATCCGTCAAATTTTGCACTGCCATCTTTTGCTGATGCTGTAACCGTAACTTTATCAAGCAATGGTACATAAACTTCCTTACCATCCGCAGAAGCATACTCACCATTTTCTGCTGTCATAGCAACTTCTGCTTCATTCAGCCAGTCTGTATCAATGCTGACCTTATAAAGTTCTACCATATCTTCCATCGCGCTGCGCAGTGCATCTTCTGCCAATTTGATCTGTTCTTCCGTTGCACTGTTATTATTCTTCACCTTCATTGCTGCTTTGTATGCTGTCATAACTGTATCTTTGGACGCCTGTGCATATTTGATACCGTCTGACTCAACATTTACCTTCATGTATGCTTCCGTCATCAGGTTGGTTAGTGTTGTCTTATCCGGTACTGCCGTTACCACTACGGTACAGCTTGCAGACTTGCTTTCATCTGCCGCAGAAGTTGCTGTGATTGTTGTCTCACCTGCACCTACGGCTGTCACCGCACCATCCGTTACCGTTGCTACTTCATCATTTTCACTACTCCATACTACTTCCACATTATCCGTTCCAGTTACAGAAGCCGTCAATGTCTGTGCAGCATCACCTACATACATCGTCAGATAACTGTTATCCAGGCTCACCGTTACTTCTTCATCTTTTGCAAAGAGTGCACGGAAATTGTATCTGGTGTTGTTATTAACCGTCTCTGTGATCTGTGCATCTGTTCTTTCACTCACTTCATCAGTATCGTTATCTTTGATGATCCATTTTACAAAATGATAACCTTCCTTTGCTGTTGCTGTCATGGTAATATCTGTAGCTACACCATCTATCATTTTATCACCTGATGTACTTACTGTTCCCATAGTTTCATCATCGGAAACCACTTCCGGAATATCTACCACTTTCGCAGCTTCACCAGTATCTGCTGTATTCTCATACAGTACAATATTGGCAATCGATAAATGACCGGTATTGCCGTGTACATAACCGGAGGAAATACGCAGACGGATATGTGTCAGATCGATATTCGTCGGAAGCTCTACGGTCTTAATGTCTGACGTATCTGCAAAGGTACCTTTGGCAACCACTACAAAATCTGCATCTTCTGCTGTTCCATCTGTATCTGCCACCAGAACCTCATAGTTTTTTGGTCTTGTGGAATTATTTGCCTTTGTGTTTGGCTGAACGGTAATGCGTTTTATCTTCTGTCTTTCCGGGAAGTTTACTTCTACCCACAGCTTGTTTGTCTCACTTGGAATACCGTCCACATTGGTCACACCATTATTGTCTTCTTCTACCGATGGATAAGTATTATCTGTATATCTGGCATGCCATACCCTGTCGTTGCTGCTCTGGTCAAATGCCCACCATGCCGGTCCGTCATTCGTATATGCGATTGGGAATCTCTGCGAATTGGTACGGATATTGGAAGGGTTGTTCTGATTGGTTGTATTTGTATAGCCATCCGGCAGTACAGAAATCTTGCTGTAAGAAGCTTCCACAAATACCGGTACATACTCTGCATAGTAGGTATTTGTATCTACCTGAAATGCTGCATTTCTGGATACGACATCTCCGTCTTTTCCATTTGTCCAGGCACTGAACACATAGCCATCTGCCGGTGTAGCCACCAATGTAATTCCGCGTGCCTTTCCGGAAAGCTTCTGACCGATTACAGATGCGGATTCTGCTTTTCCGTTATTCTCATCAGATGTAGAGGTATCTCTGTCATCTGCTTTTTCAGCACCTGCTGCTGCGATCGTCACTGTACCATTCTCTACTTTGTTTGAAAGTTTATCCAGACTCTCCCATCTTGCCGGTGTCACCTCCGGATCTGTCACCTGATACAGATTGATTTCACCTGCACATACATAATTGTCATTGCCATAAGTAGAGTAGCATACCAGACGAACATGTGTCGCTTCCACTGCCGGGAACTCTATCTCTGATATTGCATTTCCCACCGAAATATCATCCGGCATGACGCCTGTCCTTGCAACCGCCCAGTCACCTGCTGCCGGAGAACCAGTCTTTACATTTGCCACCAGAATCGCATACTTCGAAATACGTGTAGACCACAGTCCTTTTGTACCGCTCTTATTTGCATAACTGTCAGGACGACCTCTGTATGTCAGCTTTCCAATCGTATATACCTGATTATTTCCATCCGCGTCAGTACCAAATCCTGTCTGAATCCAGATTGGATTGGTCGCAGAAGGCCTGTCTTGACTTCCGCTTCCACCGCCACTGTAATTTTCATGCCATAACGTGTTATCGTCTCCATCAAATGCATTGGCTGCCGCACCATCCTTATAAATCCCGGTTGCCGAATCATAACTGCCTTTTGCATGTGAGTTATCCTTTGCATTTGCTTTGAGGATCGACTGATCGATCACCTGATACTGGCTGCTCTGCTCTGCTGATTCCTGCCCACTTTCTTCTGCTGCCAAAACAGGAAATCCTGCCATCGGAACATTCGTCAGAACCATCGCAGCCGTCAGAGTGCCTGCTAAAATCTTTTTCCACTCCATACTTTCTCTCCTTTTCAAATCTCATCCTATTGTGTCAATATACTTCTTTTTCAGATATTCTAACATATATATCAAGCTAAAAGCAAGTTATTATACTGTTTTTTCCAAAATATAGCATCCAATTCTGCAAAAAATGTTATTTTTCCAAAAAAACAAACATGGCTGCAATGCCTGCACTCTTTTTAATGAAACAAGGGCACATCGTAAAGATGCACCCCATTTTTTAAATACAGTATTTACAGCTAAAAGTTGCGGTTATCAATCCCAGCCTTCTGCACTGTTTTCCCAAGAATCATCTGCGGCAGTTTCTATCTGTTCTGCCTGTTCCTCCTGTGAATCTGTCACCTCAGCTTCATCATTTGCACTATTATCTGATACCGCAGCTTTTTCACTATTTGCTGTTTCTTCCTTTGTGGATGGCTCGGTTGCTTTTTCTGAAGCATCCTCCGCCGGAGCAGTTGTTTCCTTTGCCGCTTCCGTCTGAACAGCCGCAGACTCCGTTGTCACATTTTTTTCTGCCTTTTTGCCACATCCAACTGCCATACAGAACACAGCCGCCGTCATCAGTGCATAAATAAGTTTTTTCTTCATAACGTTTTTCTCCATTCTGTTAATCTTCCGGTCCAGAGTGTGTTTTTCAAGTATCACTGTCTCACCCCCTGGTCCTTCATGAATATCTTTTCATATCTTTTCACGCTTTCAAATTATATAACCGCATCAAATTCCTGTCAATTATTTTTGTCCGTACCACTCCTAACTACAGATGGTTTTTGCAATACCTGTACATTTTTCGCAAAAAAGCCGTTTTTACCCAGATCATCGCTGTAAATCTGGCAGTAATTGTCTCCATCGACTTTTCTTTTTCTCCCCTTACTACTTTTGTGACCAGTCCGATCATCTGCTCTTTTTTTATACCTTTCTCATTCTGGAACTGATTATCCCCACGCATCGTATAACTGTCTTTTTTTACTTTCACAATCCGGTGTAGGACATACGCACCATTTTTTCTTTTATATAAGATGACCTGATACTTTTTCAACTTCCCCTCCGGCAACGGTGCCAGCACCACTTGATCACGTCCCTGATAAATATAAGGCTGCATGCTGGTTCCTCTAGGTGCAAATTGAAAATTCCCACCTTCTGCCAGTATTTTTCGAATCACCGGCTCGAATTCTTCCAGTTTCATCATGTTCACTTCTTTCTACTTTATATTCTTTTTTAATGCAGAAAATTCTTTCGTCATCGCAAGCCTGCTTTTAAACATAACACGAAAGAAGCGCAATATCCAAGCAAATGGAAGTAAAAATGGAAGATGCCGTAAAAATGGATACTGTGCTGCCATATCATGATAACGCGGAAACGTTCTTTTCAGCACATATATACTCTTTGCCAGCCATGGTACCTTATATTTTTCCAGATATTCCTTCTGACTGCTTGCATAACGCCATTCTGTAATTCCAAATGCTCCTGCCAGTAATGTCACTGTTTCGTATTTACTATCTCCTATTCGAGATTCCACTCCAAACCAGTCATACGCTATTTTTTCCATTTTTATACGAAAGTTTTCCAATCCCATCTCTTTTAATTCTTTTTTGATATAATCCTGATCCAGCTCTTTCCCCTTTTTTTCCAGAAAAACATAAATATCCAATACAAAGCGGATACCGCTTCCAGAAAGTGCAAAATGTTTTGCAAAATGTTCTATCATAAAAACATAAAAATCATTCCAATTCATGTGCCAGATGCCATTTTCTTGTGTGCACCGATCCCATATATCAATATATTTCTCATGATTTCTATACTGAAATGGTAGCATATAGGTATGCATTTCTACAATCATCCACGGCTTTTTTATATAATCATCTACCGTATCTTCGCTTTCACTTCCCGTAAACTGATATCCAAGGTTTTCCATGATTTTTCTTGCTTTTTTCATATTTCTGCGATCAATCAGAATATCTACATCTGTCATATGGCGATACTCCTGTTTCGCATAAAACCTTTTCATAATACATCCCTTCATTGGAAGCACACGTACCCCATGTTTGGGAAGTTCTTCACATATTTTTTTACTTTCATTCTGCTGTACGATTCCCTGAACAGCACACATCTGATTGCGTTTTTCCCATTTCGCCGCCAGATGTGTATTCTTTTTTAATGTATTGGTTTTTCTTGCACCTTCATAAACAATACAGTCCATTCCATGACGTTTTGCAGCTTCATACACGCTTTCCATACTCAATCCTGATGGTATTTCTTCCGGTTGTCTGCCATGCAATACTGCATTGATCAGTTTCACCATATATTTTCCTGCCTGCAGCCGTTCTTCCCGGTTATCTATCTCATAACCACTCATATCTACATCTACGTTAATTTCTTTTGACTTCATATTTGGAAGTATTCCTTTCCTATTTTATTTTTCTCATAATCGCGAAAATGGAACGTTGTAATCTTATCTCTGCAATCTGCTCAATCTATATATGGAACTGTTTCTGTATATTTTTGATATTTCCAAGCACCAGCATGGTCTGATCATCTTCCAGCAGTGTATCGGATGAGATATTCATATCCAGTGCTCCATTACGCCGCAGTGCCATAATGTTGACGTTGTATTTTTTACGGATGTCCAGTCTGCCGACGGTTTTTCCAACCCATGCATCCGGTATGGAAATCTCGAATATTCCGTGTTCTTCATCCAGTTCGACATAGTCAAAGATGTGATCAGCACTGTAGCGGATCGCTGTCCAGGTTGCAAGCTGTTTTTCCGGATATACGACTTCATCAGCTCCGTTGCGGAGCAGGAACTTGGCGTGCACGTCTCTGGCTGCCCTGGATACGACCAGCTTTGCGCCCAGTTCTTTTAAAAGCGAGGTCGCTTCCAGGGAGCTCTGGAAATCGTCTCCGATTGCCACGATACATACATCAAAATTCCGAACTCCAAGGGAACGGATAAAATCTTCGTTTGTGGCATCTCCGATCTGTGCATTGCGCACATACGGCAGGACTGCCTCCACTCTGCTTTCTTTGTTGTCTACTGCCATCACCTGATGATTCATTTCATCCAGTTTTATTGCGATATGACGGCCAAATCTGCCAAGGCCGATCAGTAAAATTGATTTCATGGCTTCCTCCTTTAGCCCACGGTAATTTTTTCCTGTGGATATTTATATTCTGTCCGTTTTTCGGAAATTGTCGCAAAGATCAGTGTCAGTCCCCCGACTCTTCCAAAGAACATCAGGCAGACCAGGATCAGCCTGGATGCCAGGCACAGCTTCGGTGTCAGCCCAAGTGACAGTCCGACTGTTCCCACTGCGGAAGCGGTCTCGAAAAATGCAGTTAGCAGCGGCACTTTTTCCACATAACTGATAAACATGGCACTGCCTATGAACAACATCATGTACAATACAAAAATCGTAGCGGCATTTCGCTGTGTCTCCTCGGCAATCCTTCTATTATATAAGTGTGCCTGTTCGTTTTTGCGGAATACCGAGATTGCCATGGCAAATAAAACAGCCGCGGTAGTGGTTTTCATACCGCCTGCCGTCGATCCCGGCGAACCTCCGATCAGCATCAGAAGCACCATGCCCATTTTTCCGGAATCGGTCATGCCGGCAAGGTCTGCGGTATTGAATCCGGCGGTTCTCGTAGTTACAGACTGAAAAAGAGAACTCCAGATACGTTCACCCAGCGGCAGATCCTGAAACTCCAGGAAGAAAAACAGCACTGCCGGTGCGAAGATCAAAAAGGTGCTGACTCCAAGTACAACCTTGCTCTGCAGGCGGTACTTTGTAATATGCCATTTGTTCTCACGGATATCCAGCCAGGTAAAAAATCCGATGCCGCCCACGACGATCAGCGTCATGATCGTCACATTTAAAAGTGGATTGGTCACAAAGGAAGTCAGTGATGAAAATTTGCCTTTTACCCCCATCAGATCAAAACCTGCATTGCAAAACGCGGATATTGAATGAAATACCGAATACCAAAGACCTTTTGCCAGACCAAATTCACGATAAAATACCGGAAAGAGCAATACGGCTCCCAGCAGTTCGATCAGAAAAGATGCTTTCAAAATAAAAAAGGTCATCCGCACGATGCCGCCCATTTTCGGTGCGGCGATCGCCTCCTGCATGGTACTTCTCTGCATCAGTCCGATCTTTCTTCCTGCTATCGTCGCAATCGAAACTGCCACGGTCACTACTCCAAGTCCTCCGGTCTGAATCAGAAGAAGGATGATCAGCTGTCCAAATTCCGACCAGTACGTCGCCGTATCCTGCACAACCAGCCCGGTCACACACACCGCAGACGTAGCCGTAAAGAGTGTATCGGAAAAAGAACTCCATTTTCCGCTTCTGGATGCCCAAGGCATCATCAGCAGCAGGCTTCCTGCCAGGATCACCCCCATAAATCCCAGTATGATAATCTGGAACGATGTCATATGCCGGTGCCCGGCTTTTTTCTTTAATATTTTCATAATATTTTCTATTCTCCCATTTTTCTTTTCAAGTGAACGCACGTGAGACCTGACACGCGATTCTGGTCAGCTTTGCTGACATTTACCCAACAGAATCGCTGTGCATTCTCCCGGAAACAGTCCTGCGTTCTATCATAGCACACTCTGGCTGAAAATAACAGAGGAAAGAATATTTCAGGACACATCCTTTCGGAACACTTTTTAAATTTACTGAAAAGCAGTTTTCTGTAAATTTAAAACGACTGCAAAAACGTGTCACATTTTTGCAGTCGCTGTTTTTAGAATTTTCCGCTGTGTCCGCCGTGTGTCTCTCCGGAGGAGCTGACATGTGTCGTGCTTCCGCCTCCCCCGCTGTGCGAATCGTCGTCTTTTGGGATCGGACGGCTCGTAACCACTCTGTTGATAAAGCGATCCTGCTTTGTTGTAAGCTGGAAGCTGTTTTCTTTCATATAATCTTCTGCTGATGTCTTTTTTACAACCGACTTCAGGCTGGAGCGTTTGATCAATGCCGTGATAAGTGCAACCACAAATCCGACCGCCAGGCATACAACCAGCCAGAATACATAGGCAAACGGCTCCTGCGGCATATTGTCCACATCGTACGGTGTCCCTGTCTCTGCCTGTGTCAGGAACAGATCACACTGTTCTGCAAAGGTGGTAAATGCCTGTGCATATGCACCATCACTTAAATCTGAGAGAACTTTTTCTTCGATATAGTCCAGTCCGGCATCCGTAAATGCAGTGATCGCATAGCCATGGGTACTCGTTGCCCAGTTGCGGTCCCCCATATCTACCAGAAACAGGATTCCGTCTTTCCCATCTCCAAGTCCATAGCCTTCCCCGTCAAATACATCATCTGCATACTCGGTTGCTGTCTTGCCTTCCAGGGAATTTACCGTCATAACCGCCACATCACAGTTATGCTGTTCACTGACGGTATCCAGTTTTGTCTGGATCTCCTGTTTTTCTTCTGCTGTAAGCAGTTCTGCCTGATCATCAAGTCTTGCCGGATGCTCTGCTGCTGCCTGCAGATGGATCAGCGGCATACACAGAAACAAAAGCATTCCAAGCAGCAGAGGCAGTAACTTTCTGTTTGTTTTTCTCATTTTCCTACCTCCTACAATACTACCATGAAAAGAACGAGCAGTGCATAGAGGATGATTCCGATCCCTGCTCCCCACATAGCTACAAATTTCCAGAATGCTCCATTATCTGCCGGAAGATCTCCGACCAGTTTCCCTGTCTGACCGTTCATGGCAAAAATGTATTTCTTTCCTCTCCAGGTTGTATTTAAGATCCAGACCGGATAAAGAGCATATTTTGCCTGATCTTTGACCTGCAGTTTGCAGCTTTCCTGGTCAATGTCCTGGTATCCTTTCACAGTATTGCGGAATACACGTTCCGTACTCTGCTGGATGCGCTTTTTTGCCCGCCCGATGCACTCTTCTTTTGGTACGTCGTAGCGGTCTGCAAGATAGCCTGCCATATAAGCCATACGAAATGGTACGGCTTCTTTAAAATTATACGGTTCTATGGACTCCATCAGGGTATCATCCATCTTTTTGGAACCATCTGCCGGAACTTTCTCAAAAGCCACGCTTCCTGCTCTTCGAACGGCAAAATGTTCACGCTCCGTATATTCGGTGTCACCGGACTCCCAGACACGTATTTTCTGTGCATGATAGGAAATATCTGCATTTGCCTCCAGGTCAAATATCCAGAACGGCACGTAGACACCCTTGATCTCATCTATATGATTCTGCTGTTTAAAAACGGATGGCAGAAATTTCCTGCCTTCAAGGTGTTTGCAATACGCTTCTTTTGCCTGCTTTTTATCCTTTTTAAACGGTATGATACAGTCCGGCTGCAGCGCTCCGTCAAACTGTCCTTTCATAACGACTTTGTTGCCGCAGTACGGGCAGCTTGTAGCACCTGTTGTCTTCTCTGCCAGGATCTCACCGCCGCAGGACTCGCATACATAGAGCATCATCTGACCTTCCGGTTTTCCTTCTGCTCCCTGATCTCCTTCTGCTGCATTTCCTTCCTGTTTGTTCTGTTTCGCTTTGTTTCCGGCATCTGCTTCTTCAAACTCTGACATATCCACAACGGTATCGCAGAAAGGGCATTTCATTTTCTGGCTTTTGCTGTCAAATTCCATGGCACCGCCGCAGGCCGGGCATTTATATTCTTTGATATCTGCCATACTTATCCCCTCACTATATCAGAATCGTTGAACGGATCTCCACATTCCGGGCAGAAACGTGGCGGATTCGTCGGATCTTCCGGTTCCCAGCCGCATTTGTCGCAGCGGTATTTTTTCGCTGCCGCAGGTCTTGGACTTCCGCACTCACTGCAGAACTTGCCTTTGTTCATGGCACCACAGGAACACTTCCATCCTTCTTCCGGCTTTGGTGTTCCACATTCCATGCAGAACTTACCGGTATTGACTGCGCCGCAGCTGCACTGCCAGCTTTCCGCCTGGGATGCCGGGCGCATCTGCTTTTCTTCCTGGATCTGCTGACTTACCGGCTGCTGCATCTGTGTCTGCTGCATCTGCGCTCTCTGATTTCCCATCTGAAGCAGGTCCTGGATATTGGCTCCGCCTGCTCCTCCTGCCATGTTCAGTCCCATAAAGCCCATCATCGCACCGTTTGGATTGGATGCGGCTGCTTTCATGGCTTCTGCCTGTGCTCCTCCCAGAGTCGCTGCCAGCATGGACGGATCACGCAGTATGGCTGCATCCTGGATCTCCTGGATCTTCTTGAGATCTTCTTCTTTCAGGCTGATCGGGTTCATGGCTACCGATACTACGGAGATACCTCGTTTTTCTGCCCATTTTTTGGTAAGGGCCACGTTCATGGCTTCTTCGAGATCTGTGGCATGCATCGGGATATCGCTTGGCAGAAGCTCCAGTTTGGATAACTGTGCAAATGCCGGCTGGAGTGCGGAGATAAACTCTGTTTTTAACTGTCCGTCAATCTCTTCTCTGTCATAGTAAAGTTCTACGTTTCCGCAGACATTTTTGTAGAAAAGGATCGGGTCGGTGATGCGGTAGGAATAAATACCGTTGCATCTGACCTGAACGTCACGGCTCATACCGGTATTGTGGTCAACCACATGGAACAGAAACGGATTGGCTGTGCCAAATTTGTTGTCCATGATCTCTTTTGTATTGACATAATATACTCTCTGGTCTTTTCCGGTATCACCGCCGTATGTAAAACGTTTTCCAAAGGTGGCGAAGGTCTTTTTCAGACCTTCACCCAGTTTTCCGGTGAAAATACTTGGTTCTGTAGAACTGTCATACGTAAACTGACCTGGCTCCGCACAAACCTCCACGATCTTTCCCTGCTCAACAATGAGCATACACTGTCCGTCTGCTACCGCAATCCCCGAACCGTTGGAAATGATATTTTCACTGCCTTTTGTGTTGGAGGACCGCTTTCCCACCTGCTTCTGTCCTTTTACCACAAGGGTATCCACATTCATAGCCTCACAATAGAAAAACTCCTTCCACTGGTCTGCCAGTGTACCGCCGACTGCGCCGGCTGCTGCTCTGATAAGTCCCATAATATTTTGCTCCTTTCTTTCCTTTGCTTTGCTTTTATTGCTTTGCTTTTATTGCTTTGCTTTTATTGCTTTGCTTTTATTGCTTTTTGTTACTTTATCTTTACCTTTTTGGAAAGTTTTGCTTTATTCAGAAGTTTTGTATACTTTTTCTTCTGTGCTTTCGGCACTTTGATCGCTGCCTTTTTGCTGATTCCCTTAAACGCATTCTTTCCGATGGTATTGATCTTTTTGCTCTTGACGGTAATCTTCTTCAGATTTTTGCAGTTTGCAAATGCATTTTTGCCAATCTTTCTGACGTTCTTTTCAATAGTCAGTGATGTCATCTTTTTGCATCCTTTTAAAGCATTTGCACCCACACCGGTTACTTTATACGTTTTGCCGTTTGACTTGATCTTTGCAAAAATCTTTACATTTTTCTTTGCTTTTCCTTTTGCTGTGATGCCATTTACTTCTACCGTGTCTTTTCCAGTAATCGTATAAGTAAATACACCATACTGAGCGTCTGCTTTGATCACCTGACCAACTTTTGCGGTATCATCTTTTGAAGTATCCGGATTTGTAGACGGTGTCTGCGGATTTGTAGACGGTGTCTGCGGATTTGTGGACGGTGTCTGTTCTTTTTTCGTAAGTGCAGAAGCTGCATCGCGAAGATCTTTTAAGATCTTCTGCATTTCTTCTTTGCTTGCAGTTCCTTCTTTTACAGCTTTTTCCGCTTTCTTCAGCGCTTCGTCGTAAGCTTTCCAGGTTGCTTCTGTATAGTCGCTCTCTTTCTTGCTTTCTGCTGCTGCGATTTCCTTCTTCACTTCGTCCACCAGTTCTTCCGGTGCCGGATCTGGTGCGGCTGGAATTTCTACTGTCACTTCACAGGCTGCAGTTTTCTTTCCATCTTCTGTGGTTACGGTGATGGTTGCCGTTCCGTTTCCTGCTGCGGTTACTTTTCCGTTTGCGTCTACGGTTGCTACTTTTTCGTTGCTCGTTGTAAACGTTACCTTTTTATTTGTTGCATTTTCCGGTGCTACCGTTGCAGTAAGATCTACTGTCTGACCTTTTGCTGTCAGTTTTGCTGTGCTCTTATCCAGTGTAACGCCGGTTACGGCTACTACAGTCGGTGCCGGTGTTTCTGCTTTTTTCTTAAATACAAACTTGTCAGTCTGTGGTCCTTTTTTGCTGCTGTTTGCAATAAAGGAAAGTACACCTTTTCCTGCCTGTTTTACTTTGATCGTAAAAGTTACAGTATGTGTTGTCGTAGCTCCAGTTTCTCCGATAACATCCACACTGCCGCTTTCTACATTTGTTCCTTCCCAGTTAAATGCATTATTGGTTGTTGACATATCGGTACAGCCACTGCGGTAAGAAGCAGTTACTTCATACTCACCTGCTTCCGGTGCATCAAAGTTCATGGAAATCTTATCCCCTGGTTCGAACCAGTTCAGGAATTTTCCACCACTTGCCCATTCTGCTGTTTCTGCATGAACATGTTTTTCTGTATCTCCATTTAACGGATATAATACAAAGTCTTCTGCTTCTACCTCCAGTGTATCTTCACCGGTCGGTAATGTATACTCTTTTGTCGGAATCTCCACGGTCACTTCACAGGCTGCAGTTTTCTTTCCATCTTCTGTGGTTACGGTGATGGTTGCCGTTCCGTTTCCTGCTGCGGTTACTTTTCCGTTTGCGTCTACGGTTGCTACTTTTTCGTTGCTCGTTGTAAACGTTACCTTTTTATTTGTTGCATTTTCCGGTGCTACCGTTGCAGTAAGATCTACTGTCTGACCTTTTGCTGTCAGTTTTGCTGTGCTCTTATCCAGTGTAACGCCGGTTACGGCTACCGTTTCCGGAGTGGTGTCATCTGCCAGTTCTGTGATGAATTTTGCGTCTGCAAAATCTGCATGGTCGTTGCTGTCGCCGCCATTTTTATCTACATTCAGTCTGAGCATCTTCACGCCTTCTACGGAAATATCCAGTTTTTTCATCGCTGATTCTCTGGTAACTGCGTCTCCTGTATATACCTGCGTGTTATCAGTATACACGTTGAATTTGACATTACCATCCGTATTTGCTTCACGGTCTACGCCCATATAGGTTACGAATCTCTTGAAGCCCATTCCCTCGATATCGTAGTAAAGGTTTCCGGTTGCATGGATACCCATACCTTTTTCAAAGGTCTGTTCCTGTGTTCCATCATAAAGCCGCATGGTATTTCCATCGACGGACTTATCTTTCATGATGTTGCCCCAGCCACTTGCCGAATTGCTCTCATAGCTTAAATCTGACAGGTAGACTTCGCTCTTTCCTTCTACTGTCCAGGTATAGGTTTCGGTTGTGCTCTTGTCTGTGGATTCTACTGTAACCTGTAACTGGTTGCTTCCTTTTTTCATTGTTACGGAAGTCTCTACGCTTCCTGTTCCGGTTGCCACGGTTTCATTGTTGCATTTTACGGTAATCTTTGCATTTGCTTCCTGTGCAGTAAATGCCACCTGGGAAGTTCTTGTCATGGTTGATGCCGTATACTCTTTAAGATTTGCGTTAAAGTTTCCACTGTTCTGAATAGTGCTGGCAAACTGTACTTTTTCCAGTTTTGCATTGCTGTCGGATGGTACACGCAGTGTCAGGCTGTAGTGCTCTGTCACACCGCCATCCGGAGTGATTGCAATGCCAGCCACCATTGTATCACCAGATACCGGAATTGCATCTCCTGCGTTATATGCGGTTCCATTTACATTCAGAACTGCTTTTGCTCCTTCACCCAGATCTTTGAGCTGAATAGTTACCGTTTTCTGTCCTTTTGTCAGAGATGCACTGTAAGATTTTTCATCTGCTTTAAATCCTGCAACGTCTTTTCCATCCACGGTAATACCGCTGATAGCTGCATTCTGTGCTCCGGTACGTGTGATCAGGAAACGGTAAATCTCCTGTGTATGACCGTCTTCTGCGATCACTCTTGCGGTAATGATATTCAGACCTGCTACCAGATCTACTTTCTGATCTTTGATCTCACTGCCGCCTTTTTCTGCGGATACGATCTCATTTTCATTTGCCAGTTTTACTGCGTTGCCAACACCATTGCGGCAGATCTCGATGTTTGCATTTTCGTCTTTTGCTTTCAGAGAAAGGTTCACGCTCTTAACGTCTTTGCCTGCGGTTGTCACATAGCTCTTGGTGTCGGATGAGAATGCCGGCATCGTAACACCGGATACGGATGCACTTGCCAGAATTGCATTTCCGGATTTTACATTTTTCAGTTTTTCTGCATCGCCGCTGTCACCGCCTGTCGGTGCATCTTCGGTCAGTGCAATTTTCTCACCATTGATCTCCAGATCGCTGAATGTAAACGGTGTGCCTTTTGTATTACTTCCGGTACCGGCGATCAGTGCCACGCCAAAGGAATTGCCGATGGTGCTGTTGGTGATGCTGCTTCCTACCGGTGTCCAGTCTGTTTTATTGGTACTGTAATATCCGGTAAAGGTATCGCCGGATTTTACCAGTTTCAGCCAGATATCCGTTTCATCCGGATTGGATGTATTCTGATCTTCATTCGGATTTTTGTTTGTCTCTGTTACCACATGGATCTTCGGCGTATTGTTTCCATGTTTTCTTTCTACTGCCACGTAATTGTCATTGTCTTTATAGATAAACAGACCTGCTTCATCGTATTCTCTTACGGTCTTTCCGCTCATCTTGACGATCGCGGTAAATTCTCCGGTGCCGCGGTCTGTATTTTCACCGCTGACAATGATGTTGCTTGCAACCTGGGTATTCCAGAGTCCCTGTCCCATTGCTTTGATCGTTACGCTCTCGCCGCTGACACTGTATCCGCCTTCTGTTGCGTTCTTCACGGTCAGTGCTTTGGAAAGGATTTTTTCGGAAACCGGATTCTGTGCTTCGCCTTCTGTCACCGTAAAGCTTACCGGATCGGTGCTGAATTTACGTCCGCCGACCAGTTCATAGGCAGTCACGGTTGCAGTACCTGTTTTTACACCTGTCACATGACCAGTTCCATCTACACGTACGGTCTCCGGATCGCTGCTGACATAGATCATCTCGCTGGCTGCCTGAGTGCCGCTGCCGATCGTCACATTTTCATTGCTGCCGATCGTCACTTCACCGGTCTGCATATTACTGATGTTTACGTTTCGGTTTACACCCTTATCATAAACATTGTCTGAAATATTTACATTACGGCATCCGTTAAAGGTAAATGCGTTGATGCTGGCACTTTCAGCCGTTGAAACGTTCATGGAAACTGTTTCCCCAACTGCCAGTGTTGTTTTAGCTGGATTTGCCTTTTCATTTACGGAGTAACGTAAAACTTTGTTTCCGCTAAAGGTCAGTCCGTCCACGCTCTTGGCATTGACCACATTTGCTGTTCTGTTTGTAAAATAAAATTCATTGTCTTTGATTCTTACATTTTTATGTACCGGTGAAGCAGATCCGTTGACAGTCGGATCAAACATGATAAATGCACTGTAGCTGTTCTGGTTCACACCACAGCGGCGGAATATATTTTTCTCGATCAGTACATCTTCGTCATGTCCGGATTCATACCAGCCGTTTACGTCATCGGAAATATAGACGGCTGCACCGGCAACGTTGTCAAACTCATTGTTGCGGATCACTACGGATCTTCTGGTTGTCACCAGGATACCACGTACCGGCATCTCGCGGAATACGTTGTTCTCGATCTCTACACTCGGCGTGTAAGTAACGTTTTCCAGAGCTGCTGCGTTTGCAGATACCTCAGACGGCATATCTGTATCGAGTGTTACGATGATCGTATTCAGGTCGGTTTTGGAAGCGTCTGCCGCATCTCCGTTACCTTCCACCATCGTTCCGCCGTGTCCGTCCGGTCCGACTACGCCAGTTACTTTTGCTTTTGCTCCGCTGATCGGAAGCAGGCTGCTCTTTGAAACAAATTCTACTTCGTCTCCCACATAATAGTTCGGGAAACCGGAAGTTTCGTGGTGCTGATAGCGAACTTTAAATTTATTCGCAGAGATTCTTTCGGTTACCTGTAAAAATGTTCCGTGAATATTGATCGGGTCATCCTGTGGATCTTCAAATGTACTGTTTACGATACGGATCGTTCCGCCGCATCCGGACATCTGTACAAAGTCTGCAGAACCAACACCGGTTCTTCCGCTGCCTTCATAGTTTCGGAAATCTACATCATCCAAAGTGATATTTTTGGAAAGCTGTCCTACGACACCAAACGCATGCAGGAAATGAAGGTCTACATGCTGCATGGTCACACCGTCACTCTCCCAGAAGAAGGCTGCCGCATGGTCTCGCGTTGTCTTTCTCATCTGCTGTCCATAGCCTGCCTGGAAAGACGGTGCGGAATTGTAAGTCACTTTCAGACGGTGGCCGTCCACTTTTTCGATACTCTTTACATTACTGAAAAACTTGTCACTGGAAGTGGTCAGAGTACCGGTCGTCATATCAAATCCCTGTACATGTCCGACACCATTGGTATAGCTCCAGTATGGTGCTCCGGTGTACGGGCTGACATCACTGCTCCAGGTAACAGTCGTTCCGCTTACGGAATAATTATAACATTCCGGTACATACAGAGTTGCTGTGTTTCCCTCTACTTTTTCTGCTGTCACGCTGACTACAGACGGTACCTGGAAATCGGTATCAAAATTCTGGATTTTGACATTCTTACATCCGATCGTGGAAAACATCATCATCTTGCCATGGAAGATCAGGCTGGAATTATTTCCTTCCAGCGTTACATTCTCCATTTTTTCCAGCAGAATACCGATATTTTTCATTTTGTAGGTACTGCGGTCACCATTGTTGCTGCTCAGTGTATTTGAAATATAAAGTTCTCTTTTCTGTGCACGGTCCGGATAAATCTGGTATTCGCCTTTCGGGAAATCCAGCACAACCGGTCCTTCTACCTGTTTTGCAGCTTCGATGGCTGCCTGTATGCCTTCGGCACTGTCCTGTACTCCGGTCGGATCTGCACCGTATCTCGTGACATCGATCACGGTGGCTTCTGTTGTGTCTGCGTCATCAGCCCGTTCAGCGGCTGCCGCTTTACCCCCCCCCGGTATGGAAGGGATCGTCACTGACAAAATCATACAGATCATCAGCATAATTGATAGTAATTTTTTCTTTTTCATGTGTTCCTCCTTTTTGTTTGTCCGTTTCTTGTTTCCTGCATCCTGCATAATCACAAAATGCTTACTACAAGAATACTATATTTTCGTCATTTTGTCCAGTTTTTCCCCATAAAAAATAGAAGTAAGCCACTTCTTACTTCTACTTTTTCTACTCTGCTTCATATCATCTTCGTTTTAAAAATACCCTGCAGATTGTTTCGTATTTATCCTGCGTAATGTGCCTGCATGCCACATGCCTGCTCAAATTCACACAGTTTGCGTTTTGCTTCCGGACTGATGGCGCGCGGAACCTGTATCTGTACGGTCACGTACTGATCGCCATGCACCTGTGGGTTCTTCATGGATACGATACCTTTTCCACGCAGACGGATCTTGCTTCCGGACTGTGTGCCCTCCCGTACTTTACAGATCACATCACCATAGAGGGTGTGCACCTTTGCCTCTCCGCCAAGAACGGCTGTCGTAAATGGTACCTGGACGGTCGTATAGACATCCATTCCTTTCCGCTCATATCTGGAATCCGGTGCGATCTTCACTTTCAGAAGCAGATCGCCGGCTCTGCCGCCCATGCCTTTGTTTCCTTTTCCTCTTAAGCGGATACTCTGCCCTTCATCAATACCAGCCGGGATATGCACCTTCAAGGTCTGCGTCCTGCCAGGTGCAGCCGGATCGGAAAGGCTGATCGTTTTCTCACCGCCAAGTGCAGCTTCTTCAAAGCTGACGGTAATCTCTGCCTGCACATCACTTCCAGCCCCGGAATATTCCCTGCTTCCGCCGGAAAATCCATTTCCGAAGCCACCGCCAAAGCCGCTTCCAAATGCATCTCCTCCAAAATGATAGGATCTGCCGCCTCCGCCTGCTCCGGCACTTCGTCCGCCAAAGCCTCCAAAGAAATTCTTCAGAATGTCATCCATATCGCCGCCTTCAAAGTGGAACTCCTGATAACCGCCATTTGCTCCGCCAAACGGTCCCTGACCTCCCTGATAATCTGCACTGCCGAACTGATCGTACATTTTCTTTTTCTCCGGATCGCTGAGTACCGAATAGGCCTCTGTGATCTGTTTAAACTTCTCAGCCGCCTGTGCATTTCCGGCATTGGTGTCCGGATGATATTTCTTTGCAAGCTTTCTGTATGCTTTCTTTATCGCATTTTCATCTGCATTTTTATCTATCCCCAGAATTTTATAATAATCTTTTCTTTCTTCCATCTCTGTCCCCTCCCTGGGTACGTCCAGATGTATGTTTTCACCCGAAACGTATCATTCGAAATATCCGAAAGTTCATCTCACTGAAAAAAATCACTGTCGGATGTTTTTGTTCTATCAGAACTATAACACCCGTTTCCTATTCTGTCAACACTTATGCGCAAAAAACATGTTCAAGCCATCTGGAATCCTCCTTTTTCAGCAGGATTTCCTGTATTTTTGCAAAGATTGCTTCTGCAAGCTGTTGATGCCCCTTTTCTGTCAGGTGTTCCTGATCTGCCTGCCCCGGCTCTGCGTAGTCTGATGCTGCCAGAAAATCAATCCCCCGCTTCCTGGCAATCTGTTCATATACTGCCTTCAGCCCTCTGGATACTTCCACAGAATGTGCATCAAACTCCCGGTCGTACCGCTGCACGTTTTCTCCCAGATGGATTGGTGAGATCAGCAGCACCGGAAGGTTTTCATTTTCTCTTTTTATCTGATCCAGAAGCCGCTCGATCCCTGCCCCGATCTTTTCCGGTGTCGTCTGATAGGCACTTTTGCAGTCATTTGTTCCCAGCATCAGCACGACCAGTTCCAGCGGCCGGTGCGTCTCAAGGATTGCCGGAAGCATATCAATACCGCTTCTTCCTGGACGGAATGCATCCGCAAACATCGTTGTTCTGCCGCACAGTCCTTCTTCTGCCACCCGGTAATCATAACCTTTCATTTTTTCATCCAGAATACTACTCCATCTTTTGCCCCATCCGTAACGCTTCGTTGTTCCGGGAATCAGTCCATACGTATTGGAATCGCCAAAACATAAAATCTCTCTCATATCTATCCTTCTTTCTACATCACTCAGACTTCCCTGATGTGTTCCTTCAACTTTGCAGAATCTTTTTTCTGATTGTTTTATTTTCCTAGTAATTTGATATGTTTACTATATATTATTTTTTTTCCATTTGTCAAGTGCAGGCTTGCATATCTGAAAAAAACATGCTATGTTCAAGAATAACCCTGGCATCATCATGTTCAATAGAAAGGATGTTTTTATGGAATCTGCCAAAATCAGAGAAATCATTGACCGTCAGCATGCTTTTTTCCATACCGGAACGACTCTGGATGTCTCTTTTCGCATCGCTGCCCTGAAACGCCTGCGGCTTATGCTTTGCCGCCATGAAAAAGAAATCGAAGCTGCCCTTCTGCTCGACCTGAAGAAAAGTTCTTTCGAAAGTTATATGTGCGAAACCGGTCTGGTTCTTGACGAGATCGGCTACATGCTCCGCCACATCCGTTCTTTTGCCGGCGAAAAGAACCGAAAAACACCGCTTGCGCAGTTTTGCTCCAGAAGTTATCAGAAGCCTTCTCCTTACGGTGTAACGCTGATCATAAGTCCCTGGAATTATCCGGTGCTGCTGGCGCTTGATCCGCTTGTGGATGCTATCGCTGCCGGAAATACGGTCATCTTAAAACCAAGTGCCTACTCGCCGGCCTGCAGCAGTCTGCTCGCCAGATTGATCTTTCGATATTTCCCGTCAAAATATATTACCGTGATCACGGGCGGCAGAGCAGAAAATACGGCTTTGCTGCAGCAGCATTTCGACTATATTTTCTTTACCGGAAGCAAAGCGGTCGGCCGTGAGGTCATGCAGAAGGCTGCCATGCATCTGACTCCTGTCACTTTGGAACTTGGCGGAAAGAGTCCTTGTCTGGTGGATGACAGTGCTGATCTCTCCCTTGCTGCCAGACGCATCGTATTTGGAAAATTTCTGAACTGCGGGCAGACCTGCGTGGCCCCGGATTTTATTTACTGTGATGAAAAAAGAAAAGAGGCTCTGATCACCGAACTGAAACACCAGATTACGAAACAGTTCGGCAAAGAGCCTCTGAAAAATCCTGCTTATGGAAAAGTTATAAATAAGAAACATTTTGACCGTATCCAGAACCTGATGCTTCCGGAAAAAGTCATCTTTGGCGGACAAACCGATCCGGCTGCCCTTCAGATCGCGCCAACGCTTCTTGATGATGTAACCTTTGACGATGCCATCATGCAGGAAGAAATCTTCGGTCCGCTTCTGCCAATCGTCACTTACCGTACACTGAAGGAAGCGGTCGAAAAAATCAACTCTATGGACTGCCCACTTGCACTCTATCTGTTCAGCCAGAATAAGTCACACATTCAGTACGTGACTTCCCGCTGTTCTTTCGGCGGTGGCTGCATCAATGATACGATCATCCATCTCGCCACACCGTATATGGGATTTGGCGGCTGCGGCGAGAGCGGCATGGGAAGTTACCATGGAAAAGAAGGCTTTGATACCTTTTCCCACACAAAGAGCATCATGGATAAGAAAACCTGGATCGATCTTCCGATCCGTTACCAGCCTTATACGCTTTTGAAAAAGAAACTGCTGAGAATGTTTCTTGGTTTCTTCGCCTGAATAAGTTATTTAAGAAACCTCCCTTTCTTCCTGTTCTTTCGTTTGAATAAAATATTTTTCGAACAAATGCTTTGTATATGTATGGGTTTTATGAAATAAATATTTCTCGAATTTATCTATATTAAAAAGTTTTTCTTCTTGCTGGGCTAATTCCATAAAATATCCATAAGTTTGTTCTCTTCCCTGTGACGGTGGAATCTTTTTGAATTTATCGCCATTGTACACTAATATATAATCTATATGTTCTCTTACAAATTCAAAATCAGGAATTATTCCCCATTCTATGAGCATGATCAGACTGTCATATATTTTTCTATATATGTCATCTTTAACAATTTTTCCATTTTTAAATTCAATAAAAAACCAGTTTCCGTTCATATCAATATAAAGTGCATCATTTGATTTAGGAACACCAGTCCATCCTTTTCCACGGGCATATTCATCCGGTATTTTATCAAAATTGATAACTTTTAATCCACTTTCACACATGTACTCATTATTCGTCGTATCTCCAGATGCTCTTTTCAATGTACAG
>CAJMMS010000007.1 GCA_905214675.1 uncultured bacterium | reverse complement strand
GGAGTGCAATCTCCGACTAAGATAAACGCTCCGCGAGGATGCACAGCGATTCTGTTAGGTAAATGTCAGCAAAGCTGACCAGAATCGCGTGCCAAGTCTCACGTGCGTTCGACTTGAAATTATAAACGAACTCCGCCCAAAATGCAAGTTTGAACAAAGAATGCGGCTTCCGCAATGGGAAGCCGCCTGCTCTGTTTTCTTATTTGAACTGATCCAGAAATGCCTGAAGTTCCTGGATATCTTTATCACTCAAACGCTCGCCGCCTGAAAATGCGCTTACAATATTGGTGATCGAACCGCCAAATTCTTCTCTGCAAAGTTTCTGTGTCCATAATGCAACATGCTGTTCTCTGGTCTTTACCGGAGAGTACAGGTATCTTCTTCCAGAACCTTCTGCTGTAATATGTCCTGCATATTTTAATATCGTAAGGAATGTACTGAGCGTCTGCTTTTTCCAGTTTTTATTCTTTTCCGTATTAAAATAATCTAAAATCTCTTTGTATGTCAGCTTATGATCTGACTGCCACATAAACTCCATGATTTCATATTCTGTTTCTGATAATCCAAATATCTTTTCTGTTTTTTTCATACTATCACCCGTCCCAGACTTTTTGCTCCATTATACTTAAAATGTTCGTTTTCGTCAATAGTTTTTTTACTCTATATACCGCACTTCCGGATGTTCCTCCACATATTTTTGAATCTCTGTATCGGAGTACAAAATCGTATTTGGAATATCCAGTTTTTGTTCTTTTGCAAACCGCTGACGATTTCCGACATTTACAAAATAGCTGACCTCGTTTCCATAAATATCTGCTGCTTTAATCTGGAGTAACTGACTGAATACACTTTCTTTGGTAAGCGAATCTTTTAATGGTACCGGAATCGCAGCTTCATAAAATTTTGTCTTTTTGTTATATTTTAGATTGTATTCTGTATAGGATTCCTGTGATTCGACTCCTTTCAAAGTGCGGTCTTCCCAGACACAGGATACACTTTTCAAAGGACTTTTATCGCTTACCCGGATTCCTAGAATCCATTGGTTTTTCTTATTTTTTGCAAATGTCACTCCGGATTGTTCCACAACCGGAGCCTGATGGTCTGCCGAAGCTTTTGATCTCACTTGAAAACTTGCGGCAGACAGATCCATCAGAATTTCATCATCACGTTTTTTCTTATAATTTGCATTCTTTCGATGGCGGATGTAAAGACTGTTATTTCCATCTTCCGTTTCCGGTTCATTATAATTAAAATAAATTCCTGCTAACTGCCATTTACCGGCATTCATCCCTTTGCGGATTTTGATTTTTCCGGACACTCTCAGATTTGCCTTATGCCTTTTTGAACCATTATCCCATGGAATCGACATTTTTAATTCCTGATATGGTTTCTTTTGCGAACGCCAGATCAGAAAAATGTGATCCACACCATATTCACACTCTTGATATGCCGTTATTTTCGGTGCTTTGATTGTAAATTTATAGCGTACCTCCTCCCCTGGTTTTGCTTTCTTTTTGCTGATTCTGATATCGGAAACCGTTGCAAAAATTTTCGGTGTTCTCTTTTTTGCAAATACCGTCAGACCAGAACAGATCATCATACAAAATAACAAAAAACAGGTGAGAAATCTTTTTTGTCTGTTCATCATACTCCCTCCTCTTTTATTTCCTGTAGAATACCATCTTCTTTATCGCTTTCTTCCATTTCTTCCATTTCTTTCCCCTATTATATGAAGCGTACCATGTACGATTTCCATATTCATCCTCTACCGAAATACTTTCC
The DNA here is from genome assembly GCA_905214675.1 of uncultured bacterium. Classification (GTDB taxonomy): domain Bacteria; phylum Bacillota; class Clostridia; order Lachnospirales; family Lachnospiraceae; genus Hominisplanchenecus. The sequence goes on along the minus strand of CAJMMS010000007.1, from coordinate 49,218 downwards.
AGATACATCAGACTTTTTTTGCCTGAACCGCCTCGAAGAATACATTCATATGCTTTTGTTTTTTTATTATATTTCATTTCATAGTCATAATACACTTCCTCAGCATAATACTCATCATGTTTCTTTGTCCTGTCCGGAGCATAGTTCCATCTACAGGAAACTGATTTTATCTGACTTTGATCGGTCACCTTAACACTGAATTTGACTTTCTCATTCTCTTTCACTTTCTTTTTGGAAAGCTTCATAGATTTGTAAGAAGCCTTCGGCGCTTTGCGATCTGCTTTTGTTCCTTTTACTGTAAAATCAAGTGCTGACATATCCGTATAGGTATAGTCTTCCTTAGTTACCCCTGTCGTTGCATTTTCAATATACAAATACTCTGAATCATCCTCTCCAGAATCCAAACATACTTCACAAATCCAGATTCCGGTTACTTTCCAGACTCCAGGGCTTCTCCCTTTATTGATTTTTATCTCATCTTTGATAATATGTTTATTTCCGACTTTTGTCTCTTCCCACCCATACTCTCGTGTTGTTTTTTGTTTTCCGTCCGGCGATTCCCATCTGATCGCAATCGTCTCTGGTGTACATTCTCTGTGTATTGCCGTATATACAAAGTAAGATGCCGTGTCATGTTCATTTAAAACCAGACTGTACTTTAACGTATCGCCAGGACGCACTGTTTTGCTGCTGATGCTCATATCCGTGATTGTTGCAAATGGCTGTGTCGGATCTGGATAGTATTCTTCTGCTGCCTGCGCTTTCACCCCGGCAGTCAATACCAGAAATGCTGCCATCCCAAATAATATTCTTTTTAGTCTCTTCATAAAATACCCTTTCCGTTCTTAATATTCCTTTTTTTCCGAAAGCAAAAGAAATCCTTCGCCCCCTTCCACCTTTTTCTTTACTTTCGATAAAACACCATTTTTTTCACTGCCTTTCTCCACTTTTTACTACCATACGCCAATCCATATGTCTCTTTATTTCCATATTCATCTTTTACTGTAATACTTTCCAGGTACATAAGACTTTTCTTCTCTTTGCTTCCTCGAAAAGTGTATTCATACAATTTTGTTTTTTTATTATATTTCATTTTATATGTATTATCCACTTCATCTTCATAAAACTCTCCGCTCTTCTTCCTTCGATTTGGAACATATATCCATCTACAGGAAACGGATTCTATTTTATTTTGATCTGTTACTTTGACACTGAATTTGACTTTCTCATTCTTTTTCACTTTCTTTTTTGAAAGTTTCATGGATTTATAAAAAGCTTTCGGAGATTTGTTATCTGCTTTTGTTCCTTCTACGGTAAAATCAAGTGCTGACATATCTGTATAGGTACAGTCTTCCTTGGTTACCCCTGTCGTTGAATTTCCAATATATAATTCTTCTCCATCATCTTCTATCGACCTTGACCAGATCCAGATCGCACCTATTTTCCATTTTCCCGGAGTTCTTCCCCTGCTTATTTTTATCTTATCTTTGATAATATGTCTATTTCCTACTTTTGTTTCTTCCCACTCATACCAACGATCAATTTTTTGTTTCTTGTCTGGTCCACTCCATACCACCTGAATATAGCTTGGTTCACATCTGTTTCCTTCTGATGTATATATATAGTAAGAAGCAACATCATGATCATTCAAAGTCAGACTGTAGTTCAATGTATCGCCTGCATGTACTGTTTTGCTGCTGACACTCATATCCGTGATTGTTGCAAATGGCTGTGTCGGATCTGGATAGTATTTTTCCGTTGCCTGTGCTTTCACTCCGGCTGTCAGTACCAGAAATGCTGCCAGTCCCAGTAATAGTTTTTTAAGTTTTCCCATAAAATCACCTTCCTCCAGAAAAAAATATGGCATAATAGTATCTGTTTAAACTTAGTACTATCATACCATATTTCTTTTCAGGAAAAAATTGGCAAAACTAACAAAATAAGGACTTTATTTTTATGTATTATGTACTATTGACTTAAGTTTTAGTGTGGACATTTTTCCCATGTTCTGCTGCTATAAGGTTTTGCATCCATAACTATATTTGCACATTTGCTGCAGCGTTTTCCATGGTAATAATCCATCCGACACCCTGCTCCTGATTTTTTATGTTTCTGATAATCCCCATTTACATAAGTATGTTTGCAGGCTGCCCTTTCCTTATTTTCTTCGATCGGATAGACATTGCCATTTTCGTCCACAAAGCACTCATCATAAAGCATTTTCATTTCTGTCTCTATCATTTCCTCTGGTACGAAGATATCATAATCGCCCGGTTTCGCTTTCTGGCTTATCTCCCCTACATTCGGGATTGGATCATAGGCAAATGCGGTTATGGTTCCGCATCCCATGACGGCAATAGCCAACAGTACTGCCGGTAATCTGTAAACTCTTTTCTTCTTCATAATAGCTTTGATCCTTTTTTTCATTCTTTTCATAGCTTTCTCACTTTCCTGTTCTTCTTCCTCACTGCGGTTTCCTTCAAAACAGAAAATATAAGGATTCTTTGTGCTGCGGTTTTGCTGACGCAAAATCTCAAGAAGCAACTGGCAATATGCGGTTCTTTCTTCCTGATCCTTTCCTTTTACCGCAGTCTCATCTGCATAACATTCAAACTGTGCCCGTACTTCCGTAAAATAGAGATATACCAGCGGATTGTACCAGTGCACTGCCACAACCACGATAACCAGAAAATTAAGCAGTGTATCGCCGTGACGGATATGTGCCATTTCGTGCAGTAAAATATCCCGAAGCTGCTCCTTCTCTGTAAAATATGCTTCCGGCACTACGATGACGGGGTGCAGAACTCCCATCGAAAATGCCATTTCTGTCCGGTCTGATTTGTACAGACGGATTTTCCTTCGTATACCGATCTGTGCCTGAAGCCGTCCAAAAAACGCCTCTTCTTCCTGTGAAATCGGATCGCTTCCGCATATCTTGATTATCTGGTACAGTTTCCAGTATTTTCGTATTTCGCGGCCGATCAGTACGATACCGGTGATGCTCATTACGACTTCCACAATTACCAGAAGTGCAAGAGCCGGTGTCACATAAGGCACGCCATTTTCTGTTGCAAACCGGATCAACGGACGCACATTTGAGATTTTTTCATGCGGGTGGATCTGAAATACATCCCGAAGCCAGGGCACGACATCACTTTCGAACCGGTACACCGGCACAAGAAAGAAGAAGATCGGCAGCAGAAGCAGATTTCGTTTCCATTTTTCCTTCATGCGTTTTCCCAGCAGGAGGATACCTGCCAGGCACAGCAGGAAACTTGCGCTTCCTGCCAGTGTCATGGTGATATGCTGACTGTGATTCATACCTTCTCCTTCGATCAGTCTTCCTCTTTGCGGTTAAAAAATCCTTCCTGACCAAGTTCGGCTGCTTTCTTCGAACGGTCTTTGAACTGCAGCTCCGGATTTTTGATACTGACTCTTGTCTGTGCCGGAACGGAGGAAGTGATAAATGCGTTGCTTCCGATCACAGCACCGGTGCCGATCACCGTCTCACCGCCCAGAATGGACGCACCGGAATACACCGTTACATTGTCCTCCAGTGTCGGATGACGTTTTACGCCGCGCAGACTCTGACCGCCTCTGGTCGAAAGTGCACCCAGTGTCACGCCCTGATATATCTTGACATATTTTCCGATCACGGTCGTTTCTCCCACTACCACACCGGTACCATGGTCAATAAAGAAATACTCTCCGATCGATGCGCCCGGATGGATGTCGATCCCGGTCAGGCTGTGTGCATGCTCGGTCATCATACGCGGAATCAGCGGCACGCCCAGCAGGTACAGTTCATGTGCGATACGATTGACCGTGATCGCATACATGCCCGGATAAGAAAAGATGACTTCATCGGTATTGAAAGCTGCCGGATCTCCCTCATAACCTGCCTGCACATCCGTTGCCAGCACATCGCGCAGCTTCGGGATCTGTGCCAGAAATGCATGTGTGATCTCTCTTGCTTTCCCGGTCAGCGTTTCCTGTGATGCCTGGCGGCAGATTTCCAGATGCGGCAATGCCATGGTCACCTGTTTTGTCAGATTATATTCGATATTTTCCAGAAGTTCTCCTACATGATATTCGATGGAATCTTTGCGAAGATTCTTGTTTTCAAAGTATCCCGGAAAAAGTATCCTGCGTATCATCTCCAGAATCTCACTGACGCTTTCGCTGTTGATGCGGTTCCGGCAGTCAATGTTCCGTGTGATCGGATATTTGTCATAACTGTCCAGAATATCATTGACAAGATTTTTGATTTCTTCTTTTTTCTGTTCCATTTTTCTTCTCCTTTTTCATCTTATACCTAAGTATAACAGACATTTCTGACCAAAGCAATCTGAAACCCTACAAATCATTTCCCCAGTCCACTACGGTTCCATCGGTCGCATTGATCGTCAGCAGGCTGTCTGTTTTTTTCTGTTTCAAATAGCACTGTCCCCAGATATTTCCGACATTTTCCAGAATCTGTTCTGCCGTTTCACTGTCATACGTTCCGATAAAATCCCATACCGGAATCATCTGTTCTTTTCCGTTTTTTCCATCTTTATCCTGTGTTTCCACTCTCTGATAGCCAAGGCGTATTTCCGTAACCTGTGCCCCTGCCGGAATATCCCGTTCTGCAAACAGTTCCAGAATATACTGTTTGGTTATGGACTTCTGAAATACCTGCAAAATATCCGAAAACGGGAGCAAAAAGATGCCGTCTCCCTCGTTTGCCTCAACACTGACCGGATTCATCCAGGCTACATCCACCAGTCCTTCTTCATCAAACGTGATACAGAAGCTTTCTGCCTGTGCATTTGCCTCCCAGTTTTCTTCGCTGTCACTGCTGTAAAAATGGTCATTCCCCATGCCAAGACTGCTTTCCAGATCAAAATTCAGTCCTTCCAGCGTTCCTTCCGACAATACCTTATTCTGTACGTGGGTGACAGCGGCATCCTCGATCGTTCTGGTGTAATAAAAACGCCAGCCCGGTCTTTCTTCTGTGACAAGTCCTCCTGTTCCATCTGTATAGACATTTTCCGTCATGCAATACACGGCTTCTGCCTGTATATACTGTAATTCTTTTGAAAGTCCAAGCTCCTCCAGCATGCGGTCCGCCGCTTTTTTCATCTGTTTTCTTCCGGTTTTTGTTTTTGGTTCTGTACCGTTTCCGATGTGGTTCCACGGGACATAATCACTGTTCTCTTCTCTTCGCAGCTCCAGGTTCGCTTTTTTCTCCCCATTCTCTTCTATGTTCTGCATCTCAAAAATATAATTCTTATTTTCGGTATCAGACCAGGAAGCATAACGGTTCTCCAGGGACACGACTCCGCTCAGTTCTTCCTGTGGCTTCCATCCCAGTACTTCCCCCGTATCGTAATCCTTCAGCGGCTGCCCCTGCGTCAGAAGCTTCAGCCAGCCATCGAGATCGCCCTGCGTAAACCAGCGGCTCTGTGCCGTATAGATCTTCATGCTGTTGCCTGCCGGCATTTCGATATCTGCCTTTATGCCGACGGTGATATCTCCTTCCCGTATCTCCTGCTGCCATTCTTTCCCCGCCTGAACCTGTTCCGCGATACTGACATTTTCTTCGGATTCGTTTCCGGAAAAAATCTTCCCTGTCTCAGTTTCTTTCTCTTTTACGATACAGGAATCCTCCGGTGTCTCCATACATCCGCCAAGTGCTGCCGCCAGTGCGATACAGGCTGCCATCCATACCAGCTTTTTCTTTTTCCGTTTCATAATATCTCCTTATTCCTGCCGTGGAAATACAACCCGTATCTGTGTGCCTTTTCCCGGTTCACTGGTAATTCCCATTTTTGCATGATGCAGTTTTACGATCTGTGTACAAAGTGCCAGTCCAAGCCCGATCCCGCCTGCTTTTTTGCTTCTGGATTTGTCTACCATATAAAAGGCTTCGGTGATTTTCGGAATCTCTTCTGCTGCGATCCCTTTTCCGTGATCTTCCACAAAAATACAGCCATCTTTTGCTTCTACACGGATCGTATCTCCTTCTTTTGATGCTTTCATGGCATTGTCGATCAGATTGATCAGAAGGCTTTCCATCAGATCCACATCCATCACAAGCCTGGTATCATCACTTCTGGTTTCCAGCACGATCCCTTTTTCTTCCAGATGGTATTTCTCCAGCTCTGCCACTTTTTTCAGAAGCTCTGCCACCGGATATGCTTCCATGTGGATTGTTTCATTATTATATAGTTCCAGCAGATTCATCATTTTCCCGGACAGTCGTTCCAGCCTGCGGCATTCATTGTTGATATGCGTCAGTGCCTTTTTCTGCTGTTCTTCGTTGATCCGCACATGCAGAAGGGTGTCCGAATAGCCGATGATCGATGTCATCGGTGTTTTCAGTTCGTGTGCCAGACTTCCAAGAAGCTGTTTTCTTCGTTCGGACACCTGCTCCAGTTCTTCCATCTGGTATTCTATCTGGTCTGCCATCTGATTAAAAGATACGCTCAGTGCACCTACTTCATCGTTTGAACGCACGCGCACACGCCGGGTAAGCTGTCCCTGGCTGATCGCCCCTGCAGTTTCACGAAGGTCACGCAGCGGTTTGAGCATCCGGCGGATGATCCAGAATACCGCATTGATCGCTACTGCTACAATGATCCCCAAAAATACCAGAAACATCCCGATCTGCGTCAGTACATTGTTGTAAATTTCCGAAATATCCCGTACCAGAAGCAACTGATAAGAGCCTTTGCTGCCGTCCGAAACCGGTATTTTCTGTCCGACGATCATCAGATGCTTCCCATTTCGTTTCTGAAATGCCGCGACCGGCTCCCAGGTATCAAACTGCTTCAGTGCATTTCCGGTCAGTTCATAGTTGGTCGTATTTGCCGCCAGCTCCCAGTCCTGCAGAAGCATATAATCGCGGCAGCTATATCTGCGCAGCAAAAACTGGAGATAAGCTTTCCTTGCCGTATCGCTCATCTCCTGTGTATCTGCATTGCTCAGACTCTGACCAAGGGCATAGGCCGTTGTCCTTACCTGCCTGGACGCCGTTGTGCGTGTCTGATTTAAGTTATAATTAGTTGTTTCATATACGGTGATCCCACCGTAAACTGCCATGGATATCAGCAGAATGGCTGCTGTGAGCAGTGATATTTTCTGCCAGAGTTTCATGTCACTCCTCCAGTCGGTATCCAATCTTTGGAATGGTCTTGATCACATCTGCCAGATCCAGTTTTTTCCGAAGCTGGCCGATATGCACATCGATCGTTCTGGTCTCTCCCAGATAGTTGCTTCCCCACACTTCATTCAGAAGCTGTTCTCTGGTAAACGCTACGTTTTTGTTTTTTGCCAGCAGCACCAACAAGTCATACTCCATCGGTTTCAGGCTCAGCACTTTCCCTCCCCGTGTCACTTTATGCTCCGATAAATGGATCTCCAGATCCTTTACCTGTATGATCTCTCTTTGTTTTCCGGTACGCTCCAGCACTTTTTCGATCCGCACCAGCAGCTCCAGTACTTCAAATGGTTTTACGATATAATCTTCTGCTCCGGAGCGCAGTCCCTTGATCTTGGAACTGACATCTGCCTTTGCCGTAATATAAATAACTGGTATGCCGTATGCTTTCATCACTTCCAGAAGCTCAAATCCGTCTTTTCCCGGAAGCATGATGTCCAGCAGTGCCAGATCAAATGCTTCTTGCTTTTCCAGCGTTTCTTCCACTTCATCGCCATCCATGACCGGAACGACTTCGTAGCCGGTCACTTCCAGGTTCATGCAGATCAGTTCTGAAATCGCCGTATCATCTTCTACAACCAGTATTCGGTTCGCCATAATTGCCCCCTGTATCTTTCCTTACGTCCCTTTTATTGTGCAGCCGTCTCCGTTTCCAGTCTTTTTAACTCATGGTAAAGCCTGGAAACCGGAAGTCCGACTACATTATAATAATCCCCTTCTATTTTTTCTACGAAAATCCCTGCCCGTCCCTGTATGCCGTAACTGCCTGCCTTGTCAAACGACTCCCCTGTGGCAATATACGCTTCGATTTCATCATCGCACATCGGTGACATAAAAACATCCGTCCGCTCATGAAAAGTACGGACGATCTGACGCTCCCCTTTTTTCTGTATCAGTGTTACTCCCGTATAAACCTGATGTTTTCTTCCCTGCAACAGGGCAAGCATCCGATGCGCATCTGCAGCATCCTTCGGCTTACCCAGTATTTCTCTGTCTTTGGCAACGATCGTATCTGCCCCTATGATCACGGCATCTCCTGTCACTTCCTCTGCCACTTTCTGCGCCTTGGCAAGCGACAGTTCTTCTACAATCTCCCCTGGTTCTTCTTTTGTGATGCACTCCTTTGCATTTCCGATCTGGATTTCAAACGCGATCCCTGCCTGTTCTAACAGTTCTTTCCTTCTTGGCGAAGCGGATGCAAGTATGATCCTCATAAAATCTCCTCCGTCTTAATTCCGTCATCTCCGGACTTCTTATATTTGGAAAGAACCACCCCTCACTATTACTATAGCAAAGAGTGGTTCTCAAATTCTTCACATTTTTGTAAATAAATTGTAATCTTTGAATTAGCGGATTACTTTGATCCAGCCTTCCGGTGCTTCCAGACGTCCCATCTGGATACCGGTCAGTGTATCATACAGCTTCCTGGTAACCGGACCCATCTCTGTCATACCGCTTGGCAGGCAGATTTCTTTGCCATGGTCTACAATCTTTCCTACCGGTGAGATAACGGCTGCTGTTCCGCACAGTCCACATTCTGCGAAATCTTTTACTTCATCAAAGTAAACTTCTCTTTCTTCTACTTCCAGTCCCAGGTATTCTTTTGCAACATAAACAAGAGAACGGCGTGTGATGGATGGCAGGATACTGTCAGATTTCGGTGTTACGACTTTGTTGTCTTTTGTAACAAACAGGAAGTTTGCTCCGCCTGTCTCTTCTACTTTTGTTCTGGTAGCCGGATCCAGATACATGTTCTCATCAAATCCCTGACGATGTGCATCCATGATCGCATGCAGGCTCATCGCATAGTTCAGACCTGCTTTGATGTGTCCGGTTCCTCTTGGTGCTGCACGGTCGAAGTCACTGACACGGATCGTGATCGGCTTTACGCCGCCCTTGAAATACGGTCCTACCGGTGTACAGAATGCACGGAACTGATACTCATCTGCCGGTTTTACACCGATAACAGCGTTTGATCCGAACATATACGGACGAATGTACAGGGTAGCTCCGGAACCATATGGCGGTACATAATCCGCGTTGGCTTCCACCAGTTTTACGATCGCATCTACAAAACGGTCTTTCGGGAATACCGGCATCTCCAGTCTCTTTGCGGAATTCTCCATACGCTCTGCGTTCAGGTCCGGGCGGAATACAACGATACGTCCGTCCTCTGTTGTATATGCTTTCATGCCTTCAAATACGGTCTGTGCATACTGTAATACACAGGCACACTCGCTGATGGTAACCATATCATCGGTGGTCATAGTACCTTCATCCCAGGCACCATCTTTAAAGTTTGATACGTAACGATAATCTGTTTTCACATAGCCAAATCCAAGATCTGACCAGTCAATGTTTTTTGCCATGTTATCCTCCTAACGCCTTCCCTGCTGCTTTTTCATTCCACTTCGATACAACAGTCCGACAAAGTATTTTGATATGTTCTTAAGTATAATACTTTTTTCTGCGATATACAAGCATAATTCCTGCAAATTTTAGCAGTCATTCAGCTATACGGCAAATTTCAGGTCAGACGCACGTAAGACCTGGCAGGCGATTCTGGTCAGCTTTGCCGGCTGCATGCTCAGGTGCGTTTGATAAATTTCGTGCGGCAGGTCGGACAGGTGATCTCTATCTTTCCTTTTCCTCTCGGCACACGGATCTTCTGCCTGCACTGCGGACAGCGATAGATCTTGTGCGTTTTCGAATCGCTTATGATACTTTTATCCCCTTTGCAGAAACGGAGCAGTCTGTCCTTCGCTTCCATATACATCCGTTCTTCTTCGCAGCGTTTTTTGATATTTTTGGAAAACATCCGGAAATACAGACAAAACAGTAAAATCCAGCAGATATAATTCAGTGCCGGTGCGTGCAGCAGAGCGGAGCACAGCATACATGCCACTGCGACCGCCAGAAGAAAGCGTGAGAAATTGTCAATCCCATATCTGCCCTGCATAAATTTTGCAAATTTTTCTTTCATAATACCATATGCCCTTTCTGTTTTAACCTATGCGTAATATCTTAATACGCTCTGGCTGGAAAATCAATAAACTGCCGATTAAAAATTTCTAATATTCTTGCTATACCGGTCTGGTTTTGCTATAATGCAGTTAGTTTTGTCGAACCTTGTCGCCCAAAAGCGACGGAATGGAGTTTTTTATGAAAGTAAAACATATGACTTTTCTGGCGATGTATACGACCATCGCCCTGACGATCTTTGTCGTGGAAGCGATGCTTCCGCCGCTTGCCCCGATTCCCGGCATCAAGCTTGGACTGGCAAATGTTGTTACTTTATGGCTTCTGTACTATGCCGGCTGGAAGGATGCCCTGTGTGTACTGCTGATGCGCATCACGATTGCCAGCATGGTAACCGGACAGATGGTGTCCTTTTCCTACAGCCTGTGCGGCGGACTCTTCTGTTTCGCAGCGATGGCACTGCTTTTTCGGCTGCTTGGCAAAAAACAGATGGTCTTTATCAGCATCATTGGTGCCATGTTCCACAACCTCGGACAGATCTGTATCGCCATGGTGATCCTGCGCTCCGCCAGTATTCTCGTTTATCTTCCGATACTGACGATCAGCGGCATCCTGACCGGAGCCTTTACCGGTCTTTGTTCCTGTTTTGCATCCAGAAGGCTGCGCAAAGATCAGGTCTGGTATTGCAGATGATCCAATAAGATCGCTCCCGCCTGAAAAATCGGAAATTACCTCACATCTGCTGCAAAAAACAGAGCCCCGAAACCGGGACTCTGTTTTTGTTATGCCTGGTACAAAAGAACTTTGAACCCTGCATCCTTATTTGGTTTTCTTATAAGCTGCTTTCTTAACGCCGCTCTTTTTCAGTGCTTTTTTCAGCTTGTTAAGCTGTGTTTTCTTCATCTTCTTCGGTACTTTCACCGTTACTTTCGCTTTTCCTGCCTTGAATGCATTTTTGCCGATCTTCGGTGCTTTTATTCCCTTGAAGGTGATTGTTGCCAGTTTCGGGCACTTGTTGAAGCTGTTCTTGCCGATGCTCTTGACATTTGCACCGATCACAACGCTTCTCAGTTTTTTCGCATTTTTGAATACGTTGTTTGCAACAGCCGTTACTTTAAACGTATAACCATCAATCGTTACCGTTGCCGGAATGATTACTTTCTTCGCAGTTTTCTTCAGAAGTTTGCTTACGCTTACGGTACCATTCTTTGCATCTGATTTTGTTACTTTGAATGCCAGTACGCCATCTGCACTCTTATGAACTGAACCTTTTGCAGGAACTGCTTTTGGTGCTTCCGGTGTGGATGGTTTCTCGGTAGACGGTGTAGTCGTTGTATCCGTAGATGGCGTATCCGGTGTATCCGTTCCTTTTGCTTTTACGGTGATCTTAACCGTTGCTTTTACTTCCGGTCTTGCCACGCTGCTTACGGTGATGGTTGCTTCTCCGGCTGCCTTTGCGGTTACCACGCCTGTGTCGCTTACTTCTGCGACTGCTTTATCACTGGATTCATACTTCAGATCTTTGCTGTCTGTCGTATCTTCCGGAGTGATCGCTGCGGTCAGTTTTGCAGTTTCACCGACTTTCAGTTCGCTCTTGTCTGCTTTTACAGAAACTCCTGTGATCGGTTTTTCTACAACCGGTTCACCGTTTACTTTTACGGAAATCTCTGCATATACATCGCTGTCTTTTACAGAAACTTTGATCTTGGTCTCACCAGCTTTGACTGCTTTTACATTGCCTTTGTCATCTACCGTTGCTACTGTTTCATCTTCTGAGGTAAATACAAGTTTGCCTTTTGCGTAGTATGGTGCGATTGCTGCACTTACCTGTGCACTCTCTGCCTCTTTCAGTTCCAGAGCATCTGTCGAAACATGTACACCCGTTGCAGACATATTGATGTTATTGTATTTATACTCATCGAAGTCATACCACAGTACTGTCTTTTCGTTGTCTGCTTTGTAAGTTCCGTTATCCAGATCATCTTTACTCAGTGCTGCTGAGTAAACACGGATGTTCTTCAGATATCCGGAAGAAAGACGTTGTGTCTCCGGACAATATCCGATACCAAGCGGATAGGTCGTTGTAGCTACGCTTCCCACATTCTGTGTGGTTACCATTTCTTTTCCTTCTACATAAACAGAAATATTGTTTCCATCGTAAACTGCTGCTACATGCAGCCACTGGTTCATTTCTTCTGAAGTAAGAGGAACCTGTACGGTCTTCCAGCTTCCATTCGTATTCTTGATAAAGAAGTACACCGTCTGCTCAGAAACACGGAATGCCGCACTGCTATCACCTTTTGATGCGATCATATTGTAGTCAGCACCATTGTATCCTACATTATTCGGATTAAATACAGCTTCAATTGTAAAGGCTTTATTTCCCCCGATCAGACTGTTGAACGTTGTATTTGCTGCTTCACCCGGAACATCTGCATGTCCGTTAAATCCGACTTCACCGTCTTTTTCTGCAATATTTGCTGTAGCTGCTGCACTGATATCCATATCATAATGATTTGCACTCTTGTCTTGTACAACAACCGCTGCATCTTCCGTCTCTGCAAATTTCTTTGCCAGCGCGATTGCCTCCTGCAGTTTCTGATAACGGAATTCACCTACCAGAGCCTTACCTTCTTCTGCCAGCGCATTGTAAGATACGAGCATGTTCTGAAGTTCTGTTGCATCACTGGCTCTCTGTACATAAAGTTCATCAATTTCATCAATCTTAGCATTCAGTTCTTCTGCCGCTGCTTTAATGATATCATCCTCAGAAACAGATGCTACGGTGCGGTATGCACGTGTTACGTCCATCGGATCGTTATCTTTTGTGGTATATGGTACCATGGTGTACTCATAAGTATAAGCTTTGTCGTTCGGAAGCAGGTATGCGGAAAGTGTATCCTGACCGCAGCTCTTGTTTCCGGTTCCCTGTGAACGATAGTTTACTGTCAGGATCGTGGAATCCAGTTTGGTCAGTTCATATGGATGCTGTGCCTGATCCAGATCATCTACTGTGAAATGCAGGGCAGATGCTTCTACGGTATCCGTTGCTGCGATCGCCATTGCACCGTTTGCAGATGGGTTGGTTACGGTAAACCATTTTACTCCGGTGATCGTGCCGGTATCCTGTGTATCCAGGTACGGATAGAACATTCCGGATACGGTGTTGGTATATCTTCCAACCGTTGCGAAATCTTCTCTGTCCCACATGGACTCTACCGGACCGTTACCATACCATTCTACGTTTTCATATCCTTCCGGCAGTTCCATAACGGTACCGATACGGACGTAACGTCCAAGGCTCGTGCCGGTTGCATCTACGGTTGCTTCTACCGTCACTGCACCGCTTCCATCTACGGTATAAACCATCGTCTGCTGCAGGTTTGCCTGACTTGCACTTGCCAGTGTGACGCTGATCGTCTTCTGTCCTGCATCGTTTGTTCCAACTGTAATATCAGAAGCCGTTACATTTTTGTTGACATTCTTCCAGTTGCCGTCATAGTTGCCGTTATCGTTGTTCAGCAGACCTCTCCAGTAATTCGGAACCGGGCCGCTTGTCAGCAGTGTTTCGTTTTTGTATTTATAGTTTTTCAGTGTTCCGGTTGCTTTCTCTACTTCGAAGCTGAAATCTGTACCGGAAACTTTGATCACATCTTCTTCACTCTGATCTACAGTTACGTTTGTATCGACTGTCGGCTCTACTTTTGTGACTTCTGCCGGAACCTGGAACTGCTCGTAAGCAACCTCATGTCCTGCTTTTGCCCATTCGGTATCCTCTTTGAGCTGTACAGACAGGTTCAGATAATACTCTGCTCCTGCTTTCTTCTCTTCCGGCATGGATGCGCGATAAGGAACTTTGATCGTTCCGCTCTCTCTGCCTGCAATATCGGTATCTTCCGCAGAAAGTGTACCGGAACCGATCTCTTTGCCGTCCTCAGTCAGTGTCCATGTTACGTCAAAATCATTCAGATTCAGGAAGTTGTTTTCATTGTAAACGTCGATGGTCTCGCCGAGCAGCTTGCTGTCATCTGCGGTAAACCATACGCTCTGATACTGATATTTTACTTCATAAAGTTCCGGCTGAACATCCCTGTCCGGAGATACCAGACCGTTTACACAGAAGGAGTTGTCGTTCGGGCTTTCGCCGGAGTCTCCGCCGTATCCATAGAAGTTGCCTTTGATTTCATCTGAATACAGGTTTGTATGAGCATCGGTATCTGCATAGTAATCATACGGTTTGGAAGATTCATCAACAGTCAGGCCCGAAAAATCTGCCCACAGAAGAACATCATCGGATTTCTCTGTGATTGTCGGTGTTGTGCTGTTCTGAGCATTGATCTCCTCCAGGGACAGTGCTCTGTTGTAAACACGTCCGATAGAAATTTCACCGTCAAAGGTTCTGCCGTTGTCGGCACTGCATCCTACTCCGAGTGCTACGCTGCTGGATGCAATGGTTGTATTTCCGTTTCCGCTTCCGATCAGCTCACCATCACAGTAGATCTTGATTGCACCTTTATCATATGTTGCAACAACCTGATGCCATTTTCCTACCCAGTCTGCCGGTTTTACTGCTGTTACAGAATTCCAGCTATTATTATAGTAAGCAAAGAACTCCAGATTCTTGTCGCTGTTTGTCTTTAATGCAAACTGGTAATCACCTTTTGCCATCAGGACTTTATCTGATCCGTCAGATGCCGGTTTACAGATCACTTCTACGGTAAAGCTCTTGCCGCTTCCGGAGAGTGCTTCGTTGTATTTGTCACTGTCGAACAGTGCATAACCGTTTGCACTCTTGCTGGTCAGTGCTGCGCTGTCCGGATTTTCATTAACAGAATTGATGCTTGCAGATCCTACCACGCCGTCTTTCTTTTCTGTTACAACGTAAGACTGTGGCAGATTATCAAGACTTAAGATTCTGGACTGGTCAACCCAATCCCAGATGAATCCGCCGAGCATATTGTCAGAAGAACGGATTGCATCCCAGTATTCTTTCAGGTTACCTACGGCATTACCCATCGCATGGTCATACTCGCACAGAACATACGGCATATTTGCAGATGCTCTGGAATACAGCGTGTCAACGCTCGGATACATGTTGCTTCGCATATCGGTTCCATTGTTTCCATCGGAAGATTCAGAATGAACCGGTCTTGTGCTGTCGTTGTTCTTGAAGTACCAGATCAGGTCATAGAACATACCGTTTGCATAAGAAGCACTGCTGCTGTAGTGGTTCTCATTTCCGGTCGACCACATAACGATGGAAGTACGGTTTTTCAGTCTGTTGAATGCGGTAACCGTACGGTCCATTGCCAGGTTCTTGAAGTTTGCCTGTTTTTCTCCCTGATTCATCAGTGCATGAGATTCCAGGTTGGTCTCACCCATCACGTAAATACCGTATTTATCACACAGATAATACAGATACTCGTCGTTGCTGTAGTGAGAGGTACGCAGTGCATTTAAGTTGTACTGCTTCATCAGTTTGATGTCTTCTTCCTGTGTCTCATGCGGTACATATTTGCCGTATTCCGGATCGGTATCATGGCGGTTTGTACCTTTGAGCAGAAGCTGTTTACCGTTGATCGTGATCGGTTTGTACTCAGAATCGGTTGTGGTACGATTACCATTTGTATCTACTTCGGATTTTGTAAACTCGATCTCACGGAATCCAAGCTGCTGGGAAACGCTTCCCATGTAGGTGCCTGTCTTGGAATCATACAGGGACAGAACCATGGTATACAGGTTCGGTGTCTCAGCGGACCACAGCTCCGGTGAAAGAACCAGCTTGCTGCCTGTTACGGAAGCGGTACCGTCTGTGTCACCGTCTGCTGCCAGAACGGTATCCAGCTCCATCGTCATATCGTTTACAAACATGTTGCCGTCCTGATCATAGAGACGGACATCTACTTTATAACCTTCTGCGGCTGCCTGTGAAGCATTGGCTACGGTTACATTCAGATTCATCGTTGCGTTTTCGTAGTTCTCATCCAGGTCTGTCTCTACCTTGTAGTCCTGGATATGTACCAGCGGTGCAGAATACAGGTATACATCACGGAAAATACCGCCATCGTAATACATATCCTGATCTTCCATCCAGGTACCGTCACAGAATTTGTGAACTTCTACTGCCAGAAGGTTGTCTTTTCCATCTTCTGTCAGATAATCGGTAATATCAAAACTGTGCGGGCTGTAGCTGTCCTCGCTGTAGCCTACTTCTTTGCCATTTACATATACATAATAGGAAGATTCTACACCCTGGAAGGAAAGGTAAACTCTTCCGTTTGCTGCCTTCATATCATCCGTTACGTCAAAAGTCTTACGATACAGACCTACTGGATTGTAGTTTGTCGGTGCATTCGGTGCATTGACACCACTGTCATATTTTGACTGCCAAGGCATAGTTACATTGGTATAGATAGAAAAATCAAATCCCTGTCTTGTCCAGCTGCACGGAAGCTGCAGATCTGTTTTCCAGTCATCTGTGGTTGCTTTGTAATCGGTCTTATAGAAATCTTTGTATGCATCGCCCTGTGCGAGTGCCTGGTTCTGTAACACAACAAGTGACCAGTCTGCCTGATCCTTCCCTGTTAAGAACTGTACATATTTTGACGCTGCTTTGTCGTAATCTTTTGCACCTTTGATTGCTTTGTCTACGCTGTCATACACCACATTGGTCGTTGCAAAAGTGCTTGCCTGTTCTGTGTTGATGCCATATACATCTGCTGCTTTGACCTGATTGCCATCCACATCGGTATAGGTTTCTCCAGTCCATTCTTTGTGCGTGAATTTTGTTTTGTCCACGTCGGATGTTACTTTTGCGGCCTGATTTGGGACAGCTGTTTTTGTCCACGGGTCGGTGTAGCTGGCATTGGTGTTGGACTTACTGTCTGCCTGCGTCTGCAGTGCAGACTCGGATGCTGCTTCAGCTACAGGTGCTGCACTTACTGCCTGTCCTGCGATCATGGAAGCCGCCAGGGAAAATGCCATAACTTTTCTCCACTTCATACTTCTTGCTCCTTTCTTTTTGCATCTTTTGAAGCTGCAGTCTGCAGCTTCCTTCTAATACATGCTCTAACAAAAATTTCAGTCCGCTTTCACCGGACTTAGTAAAATTTTACCATATTATTCACAATTTGTCCATAACATTTCTATATATTTTACAGTGTTTTACAAGATTTTTTACTAAACTTCTCACTATTTTTCAGTAATTTACACAAAAAAAGTGCGACATTTTTGTCACACTTTTTTCTTGCAAGATTTCGCTAAAAGTTGAATGTGCAAACGAACGGTATCGTAAAAAATAGTACGTAAAACAATACAGCCATGATGAATTCAAAAACAAATCGCTCTGACGGTAGCAAGGCTTCCGTCGTGAGGTTTGCGATGTTGCCGCCCCAAAGAGCCGCTGTCTGAGCCTCGAAGAGGCGAGTTTAGGCGAAGGGCGGCTAACACACGAGCGAACCGAACAGGAAACGCAGCGTGTCAGGAGATTGTTTTCGAATCATCATGGCGTTATATATTTTATAAAATCATTTCTATGGCGTTCATTTGCACCTTTACACAAACTTCCACCACAATTTTTTATTTATCTGCATCCTCTGATGCATCTTTGCTTTCTTCTATTTTATCTTCCAGCTCTGCCACTTCTTTTGCTTCTACGGCAGCTTCTTCACCTTCAGAAGTCTCTGCATCTTTTTTTTCTTCTTCCGGTACTGCATTATAGTCTTCTTTGATTGCTTTATAGCTCTTGGTGACTCCCATGATCACCATCCCTGCACCGATCACAGCAAACACGACCATAAAAATGGACATCAGTGTTTTATCGGTTCCGCTGCTGGTCGGGATATCTTTATACATATAGTAGGCCTGTGCCAGCAGATATACGCCTGCCATGGCATAGATCGCCATACGTCCTTTATACTTTGCTCTGTCATTCATAATATTATGCTCCTCTCTTTTCGTCTGTACATTATATTGACCCCAAATTGATGCCAACGAATTGCTCCGCTGACAACATTCTCGCGGAACGTTTATCTTAGTCGGAGTTCGATCTCCGCCTAAGATAAAAAGGACCGAACAATATGTCCGGCCCTTGAGATTCTGTAAAATTATTTACGAACCAGGTATTTTCTCATATCGATAGAGCAAGCTACCAGGATGATGAGACCTTTGATGATGTACTGCATACTCTGGTTGATTGAGAGGAACTGCAGTGCAACGAAGATAATTCTCAGGATGAATACACCAAGAACGATACCACTGATCTTACCAGTACCACCTACGAAAGATACACCACCGATAACGCAGGCAGCGATAGCATCACACTCGTAGTTCAGACCTGTGTTGGCCTGGTTGGAACCGATACGTGCTGACTCGATGAAACCTGTAATACCATACATGCATCCAGCCAGAGTATGTACTGCGATTGTTGTCCAGAATACACTTACACCAGATACGTTTGCTGCTTCCGGGTTAGAACCTACAGCGAACATATTTTTACCAAATGTTGTTTTGTTCCACATGAACCACATGAAAGCGATCATGACAACTGCATACCAAACATAGTTCGGGATTGGAACACCAAAGAATTTAACCAAACTTCCTGTTACGAAGTTTTTGAAGGAATTGTCCAGACCTGACAGAGGCTGTCCATTGTTTCCATTGATCATGATGTACAGAAGCAGTACACCGTATGTAATAAGCTGAGTAGCCAGTGTTACGATGAATGGATGCAGTTTAAACTGTGCTACGAACCATCCATTGACGAAACCTACGATACCACCAACAACGATAACGATCAGAATTACTACCGGGATTGGCAGTGGCTGCAGATTCGGGAACATCTTTGTTGCATAGTCCATAGACTGCAGTAAAGATGCGGAAATACATGCTGTCAGACCTACAACTCGACCAGCAGAAAGGTCAGTACCGGTCAGTACGATACATCCTGCGATACCAAGTGCGATCGGAATATTTGCTGCTGACAGAGAAATAATATTTACGATGGAAGATACACTCAGGAATTTATGGTTCTGTGTGTATGTATAGATTGCAGCAACGATGATCAAGATGTACATCAGGTTGTTGATGAATCCCTCTTTCCAGAAGGTTTTCTTGTCTTTGCTGTCCAGTGTTTTATAATTTGCGATACTTGCTTTTAAATTTGAAAATGCTCTCACTTACTTCAGCCTCCTTATACATATTTTGCCGCAAGGGTCATGATCTCTTCCTGGTTGGTCTCGCTGACTTTTACTTCACCAGCAAGACGGCCACCGGACATAACGAGAATTCTGTCACAGATTCCCAGAAGCTCTGGCATTTCAGAAGAAACTACCATAACTACTTTGTTCTTATTTGCAAGATCCAGAATCAACTGGTAAATCTCGTATTTAGCACCAACGTCGATACCACGTGTCGGCTCATCCAGCAGCAGTACCTCCGGGTTGGTCAGCAGCCAGCGTCCAAGGATAACCTTCTGCTGGTTACCACCTGACAGAGAACGGATTTTCGTTTCCTGTGTCGGTGTTTTGGTATGCATTGCATCGATCGACCACTGAGTATCCTCTCTCATGGACTTCTCGCTCAGATACAGACCTTTCTTTTTATGTTTCTTAAGGCTGGAGATAACCGTATTTTCACGAATGCTCAGAATTCCGAAAATACCGGTTGCACGACGTTCCTCTGTCAGAAGGGCAAAACCGTTCTTGATGGACTCTCGTGCATTGCGGTTTGTACAAACCTTACCGTCCAGTTTGATGGTTCCTGATTTTCTTGTTGCAATACCGAAGATATTCTCCAGTGTCTCGGTACGTCCGCTTCCGTCCAGACCAGCCAGACCAACAATCTCACCACGGCGTACTTTGAAGGAAACATCACGCAGCAGAGAATACTGTGCGGTCAAGTTTTCTACCTCCAGAGCGACTTCGCCCGGTTTGTTTGTCTTTGGCGGGAACTGGTTTGTCAGTTCACGTCCTACCATCAGTCTGATGATCTCATCCATCGTCATCTCTTTTGCCGGTTTGGTAGCTACCCAGGTACCGTCTCGCATGACTGTGATATCATCAGAAATTCTGAGGATCTCTGCCATCTTATGGGAGATGTAGATGATACCACATCCCTGATCTCTCAGCATATTTATGATCTTGAATAAATGTTCTACCTCTTCTTCTGTCAGTGAAGATGTCGGCTCGTCGAACACGATAATTTTCGAATTAAAGGAAACTGCTTTCGCAATTTCTGCCATCTGACGCTGTGATACTGGCATAGTACTCATGATCCTTTTTGGATCAACGTCGATCTCCAGTTTGTCGAAAAGTGCTTTTGTATCATCATACATTTTCTTTTCGTCTACCATTGGACCTTTTTTGGGATAACGTCCCAGCCAGATATTGTCCATAACACTACGTTTCAGGGCCTGGTTCAACTCCTGATGAACCATTGCTACACCATTTTCCAAAGCTTCCTTGGAATTTTTGAAATTGATTTCTTTCCCTTCCAGAGAAATGGATCCACCGTCTTTTACATACATCCCAAACAGGCACTTCATCAATGTAGATTTCCCAGCGCCGTTTTCTCCCATCAGTGCGTGAACTGTTCCTCTTCTTACGGTCAAAGAAACATTATCCAACGCCTTAACGCCTGGGAACTCCTTGCTGATATTTTTCATTTCAAGCAAAACATCATGCTCCATATCCTGACCTCCTGTCTTTCTACTACTCGCTCCTATACTTAAGGAACGGCCGCCGACCAGCGGCAGCCGTTACCTTTGTATACTGTTTTATGGATTTGCATCCGGTTTTCCGTTCTTACGGAATCAACGCTTCTTATTCAGCAGCTGTCTCAGTTGCTGCTGTTGTCTCAGCTGCTGCATCATCTGCAGTTGCTGCGCCTTCTTCTCCTGTGTAAGTAGCGTATGGGATATAAATCTTGTTGCTTACCTTCTCGGAGATGTTGTAAGAATCTGTGTTAGCCATTACTTCCTGACCTGAACCAGCGTTCTTTGTCAGATCTGCGATACAAGCTGCCATACCTTCAGCATCCTGTTTGATTGTTCCTGTCATCTTGCCATCTTTGATCAGCTGTTTAGCTGCATCTGTAGCATCTACACCGAATACAGGGATTGTCTTGCAGTCATCTGTACCCAGGTTGTAACCTTTATCGTTCAGAGCGGAGATAGCACCTTCAGCCATACCATCGTTGTTGCAGATAACAAGCTCGATCATGTTCTTGTTCTCTTCGTTGTACTGTGTCAGGTTGGTTGTCATGTAGTTATTAGCTGCTGTTGCACTCCAGTTACCATCCTGGTCAACCTGGTAGCAATCAGAGTTGGAAGAATCAAAGTATTCCAGAGCCGGTTTGCCGTTCTCTTCCAGAACTGCGTTAGCATCTTCAACACCATACTGTGTACGGTAGATAGCTTCTACGTTACCAAGCTGTCCCATGAACATAGCGTAAGAAATCTTTCCATCGCCGTTCAGGTCTACTGCATCGTAGTTGTCAACCAGGTACTGTCCGATCATCTGGCCCTGCATATGTCCAGCTTCCGGAGCGTCTGTACCAACGAATGCACATTTGTCATAGCTTCCAAGTACTTTACCTTCATCTTCGTCACCTTCTACTGCACGGTTGAAGAAGATTACAGGGATATCTGCTGCTTTTGCTTTCTCAACGATCTGAGAAGAAGCATCTACAGAACCAGATGTTACGATGTTAACGATCAGTACGTTTGCACCTGTCTGGATAGCTGTATCGATCTGCTCGTTCTGTGTTGTCTGGTTGTTGTTTGCATCGTAGTCCTGGTATTTAACACCCAGTTCGTCCAGTTTAGCATCCAGTGCTGTACGTACGGAAGCGATGTATGTATCACCGTATGTATAGTACATAACTGCTACATCTGCGTTAGACAGATCAACATCGCCTGCTGCATCTGCTACGGACTGTGCTTCTGTTTCAGCGTCAGCTGCTGCTGTATCTGCTGCTGCATCTGTGTCTGCTGCTGCTTCTGTTGCTGCTGCTGTATCTGCTGTTGTGTCTGCTGTGTTGTTAGATGATCTACATCCTGCAAGCAGGGATGCTACCATTGCTGTTCCAAGTAAACCAGCGATTACTTTTTTCTTCATGATAAGTTCCTCCCAAAAAAATGATTTGTTTTTCATTACCCTAACAATATATCACAAAGTTAGTGATTTTCCAATATGATAATTTACGATTTTGATATAATTTTCTATTTTTTTATAGAAAATCCACCCCCCTTTTCATAATATTGCACGAAAACGGAAGTCAATTTTTGTTACTTTTTTCGAACGCAAACAGCCGGCGCTGACATTCTTCATCATACATATTCTCTTTATTTACCGCGATCGTATCCGTATAAATGGTATCTTCGATCTGATATCCATTGATAAGTTTGTATGCTGTCTCTACTCCGAGGTATCCCATCGCATAAGAATTCTGTACGATGAGCGTATCCACCTCCCCGGTTTCCAGCATCCCGACCGATACCACATTGCTGTCAAATGCCACAACCCTTACGCTGTCCTTCAGTCCGAGTTCCTGGATCGCATACCCGACACCAAGGCTGGTCCATTCATTCAAAGTAACGATCACATTGATCTTTGGATGCTCCGCAAGCATCTTTTTCGTTCCTTCTTTTGCATCATCTGTATCAGACAGAACATTGATCACCGTATCAATGCTCGCCCGGCTGTCACGTTTTACGGTATCTCGCAGTCCTTCTTCCCGTTTCTGTCCATTGTCAGAATTTTTATCGTAATTTACGATCCCGATATGGATTTCATCTGATTCATCTTTCAGTGCCGCCTCTGCCGCCCTGCATCCGGCATCGTAATTATCCGTTCCGATCCGGCAGTTGACTTCGTCACTGTTCACATCACTGTCGATCACTACGATCTTCACACCTTTTCCTGCTGCATCGTTGATCGCATCCGCATTTGCTTCATAATCTACTGCGGAAAAGATGATCACCTCTGTCCCGTTTTCTACTGCCCTGCCGATCATTTCATTCTGCGTCTGATAATCTTCTTCATTTTCCGGGCCTTCAAATGTAAGTTCCAGATTGCATGCCGTAGCCGCATTGACTGCACCTGCATATACGGACTTCCAGAATCCGGAAACGGTTGATTTCGTAATAAATGCAACTTTATGTTTCTGATCTGCACTGCTCTCGCTCTCTTTTCCGGATACATCACTCTGGTGTACTGCCGTAAGTGCAAACACCAGTGCTACGCATGCCAGGAATGCGATCCACAGGATCCGGTTGCGCCACTCTCTACTTATTTTCATATTCCTTCTCCGTTATTTTCGGCATTGTAATGGTCACACGGGTACCTTCATCCAATTCACTTTCAATGGCAAGACCGTATTCTTCCCCAAAATAGATTTTGATCCTGTCATTTACGTTTTTGATGCCGATACCGGCACGGTCGCCCGGTTCTTTCTGCAGCACTTCCATGCACTGTTCTTCTGTCATGCCGACTCCGTTATCTTCAACTGTAAAAATGATCTTATCATCCATCTGATGGATTCCGATCCGGATCATTCCTTCATCGACCATACGGTCCATGCCATGATAAATAGCATTTTCAATGATCGGCTGCAGTGTGATCTTGTTACAGTAATATTGCAGGCATGTTTCATCCACATCAAAGGTATATTGAAACTGATTCTTATAACGGAAATTCTGAATATGCAGATAACTCTGTGCATGCTGAAGTTCCTTCTCGATCGGGATCAGTTCATGTCCGCGGCTGATGCTGATGCGGAACAGTCTTGCAAGTGCATTGACCATCTCCACGGCATCTTCATTACGTCCGGCTTCGCACATCCAGGCGATCGCATCGAGCGTATTATACAGAAAATGCGGATTGATCTGCGCCTGCAGTGCTTTCAGTTCGGTTTTTCGCAGTGTGATCTCTTCCTGCCTTACCTTTTCCATCAGTTTCTGGATACGCACTGCCATGTGTTCAAAGGAATCTGACAATGCCGAGATTTCTTTTGTACCGCGCACCGGCTGATAAACAAACTCACTGCTGTCTCCTTCAAAATCTCCCATCGCTTTTACAAGGCTCTTGACCGGTTTGGAAAACAGATCTGAGAAAACGCTGCCAAGAAATACTGTTCCGGCAAGCACGATCGACAGGATCACGACAAGACTGCTCACCACGCGTTCAACTTTGCTTGTGATCATCTCATCCACATAGCAGACACCAACAATATGCCAGTCGCAGTTTTCCAGTGAATTGACCGTATAAATGACATTGGATTTGATGTAGGTTCCATTTTCCATATTGGTCTGATTCTCTTCCTTTAAGGAAGCATAAATAAGCTGCTGCTGAGGATGATAAACAATATTGCCGCCATCATCAGCAATATAGCAGTAACCATGCTGTCCGATTCCGACATCATCCACATAATCTGCGATATTATAGAAGCTGATATCTACCGCAACCTGGATTTCATTTCCAGATACATCCTTCATCTTTTTGGAAATCGTAACAACCCATGGATAATAATCTACAAATAAAGATTCCACATGTGGTTTTGTGATGCTCAGAATCCCGTCCTCTTCTGAAAGATCTCTGACATAAGAAAGATTTTTGATATAGTTTTCCTTTAATTTCTGACCGTCTGACCAGCAGCGCAGAAGCTGACCGTTCAGATCATACGAAGTGATCGCCACAACATCCGGACGGATCTTCAGAAGATTGGAAAAGAAATTGTTGGCTTCTTCCTCTTCTTTCTGGATGTTGGCGCAGATCATCTGCATGATGTCCTGCATATCTCCTGTATAATTCGCAACCGTATTTTTGACCTGGACAACAGCCTGTTCACTGGTCGTCACTGCATTTTTCTCCATATCATTGCGATAAATATTCACAAAAGTAAACAGTGAAACAACAGAGGTGATCATCACGATCACGATCACAAGAATGGTGAACAGGCCAGAAAGAGAAATCTTCTGCATCCGTTCCTTTTCCTGTTTAATCCTGTCTGTTATCTTCATATGATCTCCTGCAGTTGTTCGGTGACATACCGGTATATTTTTTGAAACAGTAACTGAAATAATGCTGGTCATTATAGCCGCATTTTTCTGATATTTCTCTCACTTTCATGCTTGTATCCATGAGCAGCTCTTTTGCCGTCTCAATACGTTTTTTTGTCAGCAGCTCCTTGAATGTTTCTCCGGTATCTTTTTTAAGCAGCGCACTTAAGTAGTTCGGGCTGACCGAAATCTCTGTGCTGACCGATACCAGTGACAGGTCCGGATCTGCAAACTTTTCATTGATGATGCGGATGGCACGGCTGCAGAGCATAACACTGCTCTTTTTGCGCTGATCTGCGATCATCATTCTGGCTGTAGTACAGATATCCACATAAAATTTTTTGGAATCCCCGATATTTCCAAACATTTTCATGCTGTACATCGGGAATTTCTGCTGGATCTGCTGTACCACTTCTTCACCGGCGATCGAGTAAACAACCTGATAAACTGTGGAAACCACAAGCATCAGGATAAAATCTGCCTCAGACTGGGAAATCCGGTGCTGTACAACCTGATCAAAAAAGTTCATCAGATATTCTGTGATCTCCTCCGTTGTTCCTTTCCGCAGAAGATTTTCGATATCTTCCACGGTCTGGTTTACGATCCCCTTATCAAAATTTTCCGTCCGTTCATCATCGGAAATAAAATGGATATTTCCTTCTTCCCCGCCATAATTTGCCGCCGCACTCATCGCTTCCAGATAACATTCATGACAGTTTTCCAGTTTGTCCACCACACGGCTGACGCCGATCACACTTTCCATTCCCATGATACGTTTCACACTCTGGTTGATGTCATCCACAAGAATGTGGAGATATTTATCAAAGGCTCGTGGCGTTGCAAGAAGAAGTGATACCACCCTGCCCTGTAAATAGATGCTGCTGTACTTTGTATATTTTTTGAGAATAGAGTCGATTGCTTCCACGCTGGAGCGTGAAGTACAGTTCTGTTCCTTCTGATCCAGAATCCTGGTTACCATCACGGCATAACAGAGTGCTTCCGGTTCTTCGCCCTCCAGAAGTCCACAGGAACAGGCATCCTCCATCAGTTTCTGATGTGCTTCGCCGGAAAGTTCTCCGCCAAATCCATCCAGAAGCAGGGGAACCAGAAACTCCGTTTTTCCGATATGTTCCTGCTTTCTGCCAGGCTGTGAGAAAACCTGAAACTTCTGATCAATCTTTTCTTTCATTTTCAGAAGTTCTTTTTCTAATTCCTGGGATGAGATTGGTTTTAACAGATAACTGATAATATTATATTGTATTGCCTGCTGTGCATAAGAAAAATCATCAAATCCGCTTAAAAATGCAATCTGCGTTGCCGGGCGTATCTCCCGTACCTGGCGTGCCAGTTCGATTCCGCTGATAAAGGGCATCCGTATATCCGTCAGAAGCAGATCCGGTTCCAGCTTTTCGGTAAGTTCCAGAGCCTCTGCACCATTTTCTGCTTCTCCGATCACTTTGAAACCGACCTTTCCCCAATCCACTTTCCGGATCAGCGAACGTCGGATTTCCTGCTCATCGTCCGCAACAATCACTGTGTACATGCTGTTCTCCTTTTCGGTTATTTTACTTTCTTTCTTTTCATTATACCCAGAATTGGAGATTTGTCAAAAGCAGAAGCGTTAGTCCTCCCACGGACGGATGCGGTATTTTGCCCCTACACGGTCACATATTTCCTGGCACTGTTTTTCTTCTTCGTGCGTGATAGTCGTTGCCACTGTTGTCATCACAACATTTGGAATATATTCTGTACACTCTTTTGCAAATGCGAGCATGGCATCAAAAGACTGTTCGCCGAATCTGCTGCGCACCAGTTTGTGATATTCATCTGCATTCGGGGTGTTCAGGCTGATGGAAACGGTATCCACCAGTCCTTTCAGTTCCGGAACAATGTCTCTTTCATTGACCAGATTGCCAAGTCCGTTTGTGTTGATACGAATCGGCATATGATAGGTTTCTTTGATCAGCTTTGCTGTCTGCTTCAGTACTTCCAGTGCCTCGGTCGGTTCACCAAAACCACAGAATACCACTTCTTTATATTTTGTAAAATCCACCTTTTTCATGGCTTCTTTCACTTCGTCAAAAGACGGCGCATGCTCCAGCCACAGCACATGGGAATTTTCCATATGATCTCTGGTCTGGCGCAGGCAGAAAGTACAGGCGCATGGGCATTTATTTGTAAGATTCACATAAATATTATCATGTACTTCATAAAAAATTGTCATTTCTTTTTTCATAATGCAACACTCCTTTCAGTCTGTCTTTAATTTCCCTAAAACTTCCTCAAAACATACCCCATCTGTCAGCGGAATATCAAGTTCCTGTGAACGGATGATGCACTTTTTGATGAAGTCTGAGGCTTTCTTTACAGATTTATAAAATGAAACTCCATTGATGGCATCGGCTGCAATGATGGATGCAAAGATATCGCCGGTTCCGGAACGCTGTGTTCCTTCTTTATGGGTACGCAGTACTTTCGGCTGCTGCCCCTCTTCGTAGCAGAAATTTGCAATAAATCCGCCCTGCACAATGCCGGTAATGGCGATTTTTTTCGGTCCCATCGTATGGATCTTTTCTGCCATCTTCTGGATTTCTTCAATTTTCCATTTTTCTTTGTATGGTGTATCGGTCAGTACACATGCTTCTGTAACATTTGGTGTAAGAATATCTGCATATTCTACCAGCTTTTTCATTTCACCGCACATTTCTTCTGTATAGGTCGGATATGGCTTGCCATAATCACCCATCACCGGATCGACAATGATCTGCGTTTCTGCGGTTTTAAATTCTTTAAAAAACTTTTTCACGATCTCAATCTGTTCTTTGGAACCCAGAAATCCGGAACAGATTCCGTTAAAATGAAGATCCAGCTTTTTCCATTCTTCCATATAAGGAATCATGCGTGACGTATAATCTTCAAAAAAATAACTTGGAAATCCCGTATGATTTGAAAAAATGGAGGTCGGCAGTGGACAGCACTGCACCTTCATAACAGAGAGAATTGGCAGAGCTACGGCTATCGAGCATCTGCCAAATCCTGAGAAATCATTGATCACTGCAATTTTTTTCTGGTTGTTGTGAGACATAATTCACCTTTCCTACGCAAGTCGTTTGATAAAGACCGGAATCTTTGCTTTTTCAAATGCGAATCCGATCACATAGAACAGCACCAGTCCGATCACACCTTCTGTGGTCAGTCCCGGAATCTGGGCAAATCCTGCTGCTACACCACCATAAAGGAAACATCCTGCCAGCGTATAACCGGCGATCATGATCACGATGCCAGCCGCAGCACCAAGGAAGGTACGCAGACGTATCATACGGATCTCTTCGCCTTCCCGGTAAGCGATCATGGCAATCGCAAGTCCCATGATACCTTTGATGATCAGTGTCGGAATGATCCACTGCGTATAACCGCTGAGCAGATCTGCCATACAGGAACCAATTCCGCCTGCCAGCATTCCGGTCATATTGCCAAAATAAACACTGACCAGCAAAATACAGCAGTTTCCAAGATGCATATAGCCAAGAGGGATTGGAATCTGGATCACCATCGTGGATACACAGACAAGTGCGATCGCCAGTGCATCGATTGCCAGTTTCTTTGCTGTCCAGTTTGTGTTTTTCTTTTCGTTCATACTTTCCTCCTTCATGACGCACTTGCTGCGTCAATAATGGTAGATTTGGAAGTTTACTTCCAAACTTTCACCTTCCTGTTCTTTTCCGGCAGCCGTGGTACCTTTCCTCCCACGGCCGCTTTTATGGTCTTCAGTATAAACTTTTTTTGTCATTTAAAAAACGTACAATATTCATCATTTTTACAGGGTCAGTTTTATGCGTATGCTTTGATAAAGCGAAAAAGAAACTTCTTCTGACTGTTCATCCCTTTCATAACCATCCGGCATACATAGCGATACAGTCCGCGTACCTGAAGTGTTTCCTCTTTTGTCGGCCCGTTTTCCGAAAAGTTTGCACGCATGACAATATCCATCACCGTATCCAGTTCTTCTTTATTCATCCACAGGAACTGCTCACAGACTTTCTCACTGAAATCCGCACGCATACAGTCCACTTCCGGCGGCATTCCGGCAAACACAAGCACCTGATAAAGATCCCGGAAAATTTCCTGTGCATTCTGGCGGCCGCGTCTGCGCAGTCTGATGCTTCTTCGTGCAAACATCAGAAGTACCAGCGCCGTACAGACAAGCACCACAGCCGTAATCGTTAAAACGGTTGAAACCTGCTCAGACAGAACCAGTTCTGTTTCCTGTGTTTTCCCTTCACTGCCCTTTTTTCCGCCCGCATCCCGGGTTTCCGGATTTCCCGTTTCTTCATTCTGGAGCGTATCCTCTGTATCTTCCTGCATATCTGTCTTATCCGGTGCTTCTGTCAGCGGATTTTCTTCATCATAAGATAAATCTGCGCCAGAGTCATACGACGGTGTCGTTTCAAAAGGGATCCATCCATACTGATCGACATAAATTTCCGCCCAGGCATGTGCCCGGCCATCCTGTACATTCGCCACCCATCCGGTGCCATCCTGCCACTCAAAATCCGAAGCCGGCACTGCAAATCCGGTCACATAGCGTGCCGGAACACCATACATACGCATCAGCAGTACTGCTGCTGTGGCAAAATGTACACAATAGCCTTCTTTCTGTTCAAACAGAAAATATTCTGCAAAATTCTGATCTTCCGGGAAACGTCCAACCTGCGGATTGTACACAGCGCTTTCTTCCAGCAGACCACTGACCTTCTGACAGATCTCCTGCATATCTGTGGATGGATGCTCCTGAACAAAGGTCTGCATCTGTTCTGTTCCATTTTCCGGGTAATCCAGATAATGCCGGTACACGTACTTGCGGTAATCGTCTGTAGAAGTATCTCCTGCTTCTGTAAAAAGATTTCCAAGCCTGGAAACCGGATAATACAGATATTGCTTCTCCGTACCGGTATTTTTCTGTAGATGCGAAAAATAGGGTGCATAAGCATGCGATGCATCGCTTTTCCCCTGTGGGAATCCGGTCGAAACAAGTACCGGACCATCATAGCCATGGGCTGAAGAATACGCTGCGGCACGCTGATAAAAGATTTCCTGTTCCACCTGCGGATCGCTGATTGCTTTCCACTGATCGTTAGTATACTTTGCACCGGTATACACACGCAGATACAGGCTGCCCTGTGGTTCTTCGCTCTGGCTGACAGAAAACAGCACTTCTCCTGTATTCCGGAAAAAATCAGTATTGTTGATCGTTCCGTCACTGACACCACCGGATGCAACCGTGGTCTTTTGAAATGGCTCCGTCAGTTTTTGCACTTGCTGGATCAGGGAAGTCTGCTGAATCTGAAGTCTGATCTGCTCACGGTCTTCAAAAAAAGGTGAAAGCAATGGTTCTGCTGCGGCTGCTCCCGCACCAAGCAGGAGCAAAGACAAAAGTCCCATCAGAAATGCACTGCTGTTTCGCTGCATATCATGTTCTTCTGCGGATGAAACGATCACGCCAAGTGCACAGAGCAACATGCAGAATGTCCCCATGCCATCCGGAACCTGCCCAAAAACAAACGCCAGGCAAAATGGAAGTACCAGGATCAGTACAATCAGATATTTGCCGATCTCAGTACTGAAACATGCAAGAAAAATACAGTACAGAAGAAAAAGCACAACCAAAACAGCCCAGGTGATCGATGTGCCATCTGCCGCATACCACGCAGCCTGGCCGCTGCTCCCGGCAAAAAACACCGCCACGATCCCGGTAAATCCATCTACGATTTCTGTCAGATGTTGTACGATAAAGATTCCTGCAAGCGTTGCAGTTATCAGAAAAAATATAATCTGTTTTTTCTGTATCCGATAAAGAATTCCAAACCAGAGCCCCATCAGAACCAGCACACCATACAGCCATGCATCCTGGATATGGATCTGAAAAATCCCAAGTGCCGTGATCATCCAGCCGTACACACCAAGTATCATATACAGAACCGGTATCCACGAAAGAATCCTTTCCCGGATGCTTTTTTTATCCGCTTCCCATACACTTGCCTGAAGATGAAGCCCGGTATTTTTTTTCCTGTTTTTCATAGCTACACTTCCAATTCCGGCAGATTCTCTTTTGCATCCTGCCCTTCAAATGCAACGATCTGTTCATCGTTTTTCTTCAGCACCCCTTCCTTATCAAGCAAAAGTACCGTGCTGTAAGTTCCCTCCGGATACGCAGAGCGATATGCCGCTTCTATATCATATTGTTGCTCGTATAACGGTGCTGTCATCACCTGATCCAGCATCTCGTAGATATCCTGCTCTTTTTCGATTGCTTTTCGCAGAATCCGTCCTTTGCTCTCATCATACCATGCAGTAAAATGCGGACATTCTGCTTCCAGCATAGAAAAGCTAAGTGATGCCACACGCTCCAGAAAACAATCCGCTTTCTGCGGATCTGCCTCTTTTTGCCTGGCATCCAGAAGAAACAGTACTTTACATCCCCGTGGCATACTGTATTCTTTCGTCATAAGGTCATCCATCCGGGCACTTGTTTTCCAGTGGATCCGCTGCAGCCTGTCCCCGGGACGAAACTCCCGGATCTGAAAAATCTCGGATGGATCATCGCCGCTGCGGTCGGTTTCATATGCATCTCCTTCCACCGGAAAGTTTCTTGTCCTCATAGAGATCACCACCGGAAATGCCTGGATATCCGGCAGTACATTGACGCTGATCTGAGACATACTTTTTATTTTTCTCTGGAACAGTCCCAGATAGTCCCGCACCTGTACTCTTTTCAGGGAAAATCCAACATTTCCACTATAATCAGAACTTACCGTTATCCGGACGGTTTTTTCGCTTCTTGCACCAATGCTTTCATCCAGTATCCGTTTTTCACTGCTTCCACCGCTGCGATTTTCACAGTTCAGGATCGCATATACACTGGAAACCGGAAAAATACCTGTATTTTTCATATGAAATTCCAGTTCAAATTTTTCTTTTTTCTGTGCTACCGGAACTTTCATGTCGAGCCAGATACTTATATGAAGCCGAAAATACCAGGATAACAGATACAAAACCACTGCCAGCAGGATTTCAAAGGCAAGAAGAGACAGAAGCCAGGTACTGTCATACATGATTTCCAGATAAGCGGTAATAAGGATCAGCACCCCGTACCATATCTTTCGAACCATACAAACCTCCGTTAGTTTTTCTTCGGTGACGGCTTTGGCACACTGGAAAGAATATCCTCAAGCACACCTTTTGCCGTGACATGATTTGCCCGTGCCTTGGAATTTAACAGTACCCTGTGATGGTTGACTGCCAGAAACACTTTTTCCACGTCATTTGGTACGACATAATTTCTTCCGGCAAGATATGCCGAAGCCTTGATCATGCCCGCCAGCGCGATCGTACCACGCGGACTTACACCAAGTTCCAGCATCGGATGCTGTCTGGTCCTTGAGATCAGTTCCGCAATATAATTGTAGATCACATCGTGAATAAAGACCTTCTCAACCTCTGCCTGCATATCCAGTAACTCACCAATGCGGATGACGGGCTGGATGCGCTCGATGGGATTGCCGCTGCGATGGTCTTTCAGGATCGCAATTTCATTCTGGATATCCGGATATCCCATGGAAATACAGATCATGAAGCGGTCAAGCTGTGATTCCGGCAACATCTGTGTTCCCGACGAACCAACCGGATTCTGTGTTGCCATAACGATAAACGGCTTTGGCACTTCTCTTGTGATGCCATCTACCGTAACATTGCCTTCTTCCATCACTTCCAGAAGTGCAGACTGTGTTTTCGGTGAAGTACGGTTGATCTCATCCGCCAGAAGCAGATTACATAAAACTGCACCTGGCTGGTATTCAAATTTGCCGGTGTCTTTCCGGTAAATGGAAAATCCGGTGATGTCCGCCGGAAGCACATCCGGTGTAAACTGCACACGGTTCTGGCTCATGGCACAGGCTCTTGAAAATGCCAGTGCCATCGTTGTTTTTCCGACTCCCGGAATATCCTCGATCAGAATATGCCCACCTGCAAGAATTGCCATCATCACCATCTCCACGCAGGAATCTTTTCCGATCACAGCCTTTTTTACTTCGTCTATTACATTTAATGCATTTACAAGATACATAAAACTCCTCCTAAAAATGCCGCAGTAACCTGAAAATGGGTTTGCCGCGGCACCTTTTACTGTTTTATAACGAAATTCTGATATTTCTTCCTGTTCTCTGATACTTATAATACTGAACACCTGCCGCTTCCATCATACGTTTGGATGCTCGCACGCTCGGTGTACCGTCATACTTGTCACAGTCATAAACTACCGTCCGGATTCCGCACTGTATGATGGCTTTTGCACATTCATTGCACGGAAACAGCGACACATAAAGTTTTGCACCTTCCAGACTTCCACCCCGGTAATTCAGGATGGCATTGAGTTCACTGTGTGTTGTATAGAAATATTTCGTATCGTATGGATCATCGCCTTCTCTTGTCCATGGAAACGCTTCATCCGAACATCCCTTTGGAAATCCATTATATCCAATAGACAAGATCTTGTTATCTTCGCTTACTATACAGGCTCCTACCTGTGTATGCGGATCTTTGGAACGCATCGCTGCAAGATATGCAACTCCCATAAAATATTCGTCCCAGCTAATGTAATCGGTTCGTTTATCCATGTACTTCCCCCGTGTTTTCCTACTTCGTGCCGAAAATGCGATCTCCTGCATCTCCAAGCCCCGGTACAATATAGCCATGAGAGTTAAGCTGCTCGTCCAGTGCACCAATGTACATATCCACATCCGGATGACATTCCTGCATCTTCTTTACACCTTCCGGTGCTGCAATGATACACATAAAGTGAATATGTTTTACCCCTTTATCTTTGAGCATCTGGATCGCTGCTGTCGCAGAGCCACCGGTTGCCAGCATTGGATCTACCACAAAAACTTCTCTTTCTTCGGAATCTGCCGGAAGTTTGCAGTAATACTCTACTGGTTCCAGTGTCTGTGGATCACGGTACAGTCCAATATGACCAATCTTGGCTGACGGAATGATGGAAAGCATGCCATCTACCATACCAAGACCTGCTCTCAGGATTGGTACAACTGCCAGTTTCTTACCCTGCAATTCTTTTACGGTTGCAGTACAGATCGGTGTCTCGATCTCTACATCGGTCAGTTTCAGTTCTCTGGTCGCTTCATAGCACATCAGCATTGCGATTTCGCTGATGATCGTACGAAAATCTTTGCTGCAGGTATCTTTTCTGCGGATTACTCCGATCTTATGCTGAATCAGCGGGTGATCCATAACTTTTACTTTTGACATAATATTCTCCTTATCTCTTATGCTTCTTCAATCATCTGGATACGTCTGATATGACGCTCATCGCCGGAAAACGGAGTATCCAGGAACGTATCTACAATCTTCAGCGCCAGTCCCGGTCCTACAACACGGCCGCCCATTGCAAGGATATTGGCATCGTTATGCAGTCTTGTCGCTTCTGCGCAGAAGCAGTCTGTACAGAGTGCTGCACGCACACCTTTTACTTTATTCGCTGCGATGGAGATACCGATACCGGTTCCGCAGATCAGGATTCCTTTTTCAAATTCTCCTTTTGCAACTGCTTCTGCCACCTTTTTTCCATAAATCGGATAATCAACCGACTCTGTGCTGCTGCATCCAAAATCATGGTATGCAATCCCTCTCTGTTCCAGATGTTTTTTTACTTCCTGCATCAGTTCGTAACCGCCATGGTCACATCCAAGTGCTAACATAATAGTTCCTCCTCATTCAAAATCACGACCAGACTACTGATCATACGCTCCAGCAGTTCATAGCATGCGCCATAATCTGCAAGGCTTCCGCCAAGCGGTTCTGTGATATCCTTTTCTTCTTTTATATATTCAGACAGTTGCCAGGTATTCTGCACATGTTCATGCTCCTGGAAAATCTTCTGTTTTAAACTGTCCTCCATAACCAGAACAAGTGTCCTGTCATCAAAATCTTTCTGTTCCAGCATGCGTGCCGTATGTTCTTTCATGGTCAGACCATGACTTGCCAGAATCGCTTCTGCTTTCTGATTGACCGGTTCCGGAAACAACACCACCAGCCCTCTGGATTCTACTTCAAGATCTGCCAGTAAAAATTTGCTTTTCAGGATTGCTTCTGCCATCGGTCCTCTGCAGGTATCGCTGTTACTGACAAAAATCAGTTTGTCATATTTTTTCATAAGCTATACCTCCAACACCTGATGCCCTGCCGCTTTCATCAGACGGTTCATGATTGCCTGTCCCATCTGCGGTGTCTCAAAGCTTTCAGAATAAATGCGATCTACCGCACGCGTGTCAAAATCACGCAGAATTCCAAAGAGATGGCGGGAAATGCTCAGTTCATCACTGCGGCTTCCGATCGTCCGAACGACTCCCCCCTGATAGCAGGCAGCACTCTCTGCCGATGCGATCACACCGATACGCTCGCCTTTTTTTTCGCCTTCTTCCAGAAGTTCATTGATCCTGCGGATCACCTTGTCCTGTGCACCTTCTATGATCGTAAGGCTTGCTTTCGGGGCATAATGACGATATTTCATCCCCGGTGCTTTCGGTTTGATACCACTGTCATCTGAGAGGATCGCCCGGTCAATTTCCGTTTTTCCAATCACATTTTCAAGCATCTGCTGATTGATGTAGCCAGGACGCAGTATCGTCGGTGTCCCCTCACTTAAGTCCACGATCGTAGACTCCAGTCCGATGCCAACGTCTCCTCCGTCCAGGATCATCTCAATCCGCCCATCCAGATCTTCCTGTACATGCGCTGCACAGGTTGGACTTGGCCTGCCGGAAAGATTGGCACTTGGTGCTGCCACATAGCCGCCTGCTGCCCGGATCAGCGCCAGCGCAACCGGATGATCCGGCATACGCACGGCAACGGTATCCAGTCCGCCTGTCGTTCCTTTTGGAACTTTGTCCGTTTTCCGGAAGATCATCGTCAGCGGTCCCGGCCAGAATGCATCCGCAAGCTTCTTTGCCTCTTTTGGAATCTCTGCCGCAATCTGTTCCAGTGCCCCAAACTCTGCAATATGTACGATAAGCGGATTATCGGAAGGTCTGCCTTTTGCCGCATAGATCTTCTCTGCCGCCTGTTCATCCAGCGCATTTCCTCCCAGTCCGTATACCGTCTCAGTCGGAAATGCCACCAGTCCGCCGCGCTTCAGGATACTGCCTGCTTCCTCGATCACCTTCTGATCCATCTTATCTTTTATCATTGCTGTGACTGTTTTCATAATCCTGCTTCCGTCCTCTTTCTAAAAACCTTCTCTGCGTCTCTGTTTCCGCAGGGCATAGCGGCGCTCTCCGGCTGCCCACTCTGCTTTCTCACTCTCAGTCTCCACGACCAGTCCAGGTACTTCCACAGCATGTCCTGCTTCGTCAATCGCCACCATAACAACATATGCACGGTTGATCACACGGCGCATGCCTTCCAGATCTTCTACGTAAGTATCCACCCGTACTTCCATCGAAGTGCGTCCAACATAGGTAATACGTCCAATCAGTACAATCGTATCATTCAAATAGGCACCTGCTTTAAAATTCAGATTGTCGATGCAGGCCGTCGTGATACGTCCGCCTGCATGGCGCATGGAAACGATCCCTGCGATCTCATCGATCCACTGCATAAGCTGACCGCCAAAAAGTCTGCCATATCCGTTGATATGGCGATGCATCAGCAGATACGTCTGCTCGGTCTGCGAATCCTGGACTCTTTTCTTCTTTTTCGTGCTTTCCATCTGATTATTCGTCATCTCCAAAAATGAGACTGTCTTTTCCAACGGCATCAAAATTCATATCAAGAAGGCGGTCAAGAAATTCGTCATCCTCATCGTCGTCATCTTCTTCATCATCAAAATCATCGTCATCCATATAGGACTCCTGATATTCATAAGCAGTAAGATCTGCTTTTCCCGTCTCAAAAAGTGTACGGACTGCTTTCTGTGCTGCTTCTGCATCCATGCCCAGTGCGATGTCCTCTTCGCTTCCGCACACTTCCAGAACTTCTGCCTCCTCTATATAGGAAGCTTTTGTCACTTCCAGAACTGCCAGCATACCTTCTTCATCTTTATATAATACCTGCATAATATATCCTCCTGTCTTTTCTCTAAAATCGGGACAAAAGTGCACGCCTGCACACTTTTGCATAGTTCTAAAGCACAGCTTTCTCTTATTATACCACAACACAACTACACACAAAACCCTTTTTTTGTATTTTGAAAGAGATAATAAGAATCACCGGCTATTCCTGTTTATTTTAGATTTTTTTGAAATCATTTATATTCTGATAACAATACTTTCACCTTTCGAACACACTTTATTCACAGAATCCGGTTATGATAATACTTGTACAAAGGTTCATTCCTTTTTTACATATATTTCATTTTTTCTCTTTCCTAAGGCCAGGCTCCAAAGAGTCTGGCTTCCTTTTTGTCTTTTCTGTTGACGAAGTTCACTTCCTTGTTTATAATGAACAGCGGACATTGTTGCGCCTTTTGGCGCTTTTGGTAAAAACATAGTATAACAGGAGGAAACCATGAACAAGTCAGAGCTTATGAAAACTGCAAATGAGATCCGCAAGGGCGCGATCACCGGTGTTTATTCTGCTAAATCCGGTCATCCAGGCGGCTCTTTATCTGCAGCAGACATTTACAGTTATCTTTTTTTTGAAGAGTTGAATATTGATCCGAAGAATCCAAAGAAACCTGACCGTGATCGTTTTGTCCTTTCTAAAGGACACGCTGCACCTGGCTACTATGCAGCACTTGCAAACCGTGGCTATTTCCCGGTAGAAGATTTAAAAACCCTGCGTCATGTAGGTTCTTATCTTCAGGGACATCCGGATATGAAACATATTCCAGGTGTTGATATGTCTACCGGTTCTCTTGGACAGGGCATCTCTGCCGCTGTCGGTATGGCAATCTCTGCGAAACTGTCTGGCGATGACTATCGTGTATATACATTACTTGGCGATGGCGAGATCCAGGAAGGCCAGGTATGGGAAGCAGCCATGCTTGCCGCACACCGCAAACTGGACAATCTGGTTGTGATCGTAGACAACAACGGTCTGCAGATCGATGGTAAGATCGACGATGTAAACTCTCCTTATCCGATCGATAAGAAGTTCGAAGCTTTCCGCTTCCATGTGATCAATGTGGACGGACATGATTTCGATGCACTGAAAAGCGCTTTTGATGAAGCCCGTGCTACCAAAGGACAGCCGACTGCCATCATCGCAAAGACGATCAAAGGAAAAGGTGTTTCCTTTATGGAAGATCAGGCTTCCTGGCATGGCGTTGCTCCAAACGATGAACAGTACAGACTCGCTATGGAAGAACTTGAGAAAGCAGGTGAAGCAATATGTCAGAAGTAAAGAAAATCGCTACCAGAGAGAGCTACGGCAATGCTCTTGTTGAAATCGGAAAAGAACATGATGACCTTGTTGTACTGGATGCAGACCTTGCAGGTGCTACCAAAACCGGTATTTTCCAGAAAGTATTCCCGGAAAGACACATTGACTGTGGTATTGCAGAAGGCAATATGATGGGTGTCGCAGCCGGACTTTCCACAACCGGAAAAGTTCCTTTTGCAAGTTCTTTTGCCATGTTTGCAGCCGGCCGTGCTTTCGAACAGATCCGCAACTCCATCGGTTATCCGCATCTGAACGTAAAGATCGGTGCTACCCATGCCGGTATCTCTGTCGGCGAGGACGGTGCTACCCATCAGTGTAACGAAGATATTGCCCTGATGCGCACGATCCCTGGTATGGTGATCATCAATCCGGCAGATGATGTCGAAGCAAGAGCCGCTGTAAAAGCTGCTTACAAATATGTAGGCCCGGTTTACATGCGTTTCGGCCGTCTGGCAATCCCGGTATTCAACGATAAAAATACTTATAAATTTGAACTTGGCAAAGGTGTTGTCCTGCGTGAAGGCAGTGATGTTGCTATCTTTGCAACTGGTCTGGAAGTCTATGAAAGCATGCAGGCAGCAGAAATGCTCGCAGCAGACGGCATCCATGCAAAAGTCATCAACATCCATACGATCAAACCGCTCGATGAAGAACTGGTCATCGCTTCTGCAAAAGAATGCGGCAAAGTCGTTACCGTAGAAGAACATTCCATTATCGGCGGTCTTGGCAGCGCCGTATGCGATACCTTATGTGCAAATCATCCGACTTCCGTACTGAAGATCGGTGTCAACGATGTATACGGTGAATCCGGTCCGGCACCTGCCCTGGTGAAAAAATACGGACTGGACGCTGAAAGTATTTACCAGAAAGTAAAAGCATTTCTTGCATAAGTTTATACGTAAAAAGACCTTCCGGTGGGATTTTGCCACCTGGAAGGTCTTTTTTATTTTTCTGTCGATTCCCGTTGTCCAAGAATTTTCTTTTCCAGTTCTGCCCGCACAGCGGTATATTTCTTCTCCGGTATCGGAATTTCCTGCCCGCCGGTCAGCTTTAATTTAAAACGGCGGATGCTTTTTACCTGATCCGGATTGACCAGATAGCTGGCATGGCAGCGGAAAAACAGATGTGCATAACGCTTTTCCAGCTCCTGAAGTGTTTCTATCGATTCATAATCCTGGTCTGTCGCATGGATGACCGCGTGTCCTCCAAAGGTCTCAGCATACAACACACTGGACCAGTTCAGATAATTCCTTGCCCGGTCCGGTCCTTTGAAGGAAATCCTCTCCGAACGACCGCTTCCGCTTCCATAAAGCACGATACCATGATACGTTTCCTCATAATGAACCGGATAAATGGTATCGCGTTTATCATATGCGATGCTGTTTGATATATGGCATATACTGAGTTTTCCTTCATTTCCCCTCTGTCTCCAGGTAAACTCAATTCTCTGGTTGACACGGTTCATGCTTCCATCCGGCCAGAAAGTATCTACCTGAAAAAATGCCATCGCCACGCATACCCGGCTGCTTCCGGTCGGAACCGGAAAAACCGTGAAATTGTGAAGCCGGAAGCTCAGTTCATGTTCTTCCTTTGCAAACGTATCTACAAGATTCTGCTTTCCTCGGATCACCTGCTTCTCTGCCGGCCCGATCCACAAGATATCTTTGTCGCACGAATCCAGAAAAGGCTGTATCTCATTATTATAATACCGTATAAGAATATCCGCTGTCTTGTTTACAATATCCTGTGTTCTCATATTTCCCCTGTTCTGTCAGTGTTTTTCTCTCCGGTATCTTCTGTTTCCTGCTAAAAACATGCAAAGCAGCGCAGCCATGCAAAGCAGCAGATACTCCGTTATCCTTGTGTCATCTCCTGTTTTTGCACTCCGGTTTGTTCCTGCCGCCGTCATCCGGTTTGTTGTCGTACTGCTGTTTCCGCTATCGCCTTTCGAAACTGTATTTTTCTTTGTTTCACTTTCTGTCTGCGGCTCTTTTCCGTTCTTCTTTTCGCTCTCTTTGTTGCTTTCTGTTTCACTTTCGCCAGAAGTCTCACTTTCGTTCTCGCTGGATGTTTCACTTTCACTTTCTTCCGGCGCATCACGGCTGGTTCTGTCCACAGCCGTAAGTTCCCCTACTTTCTTCCCATTCTCATCCTTACTGCGCACTGAGAAATGAAGTACCAGAGCATCTTCTTCCTGATCCTCATCATTTGTGATCATCACAGAAACCTGGAACTCTCCGACTACTTTCTGATCCTCTCTTACTACTTTCAGAAGATACTGGTATTCTCCAACCGTATCATAAACGATTGCCGGAAAATCCGTACGTACGGCATCTTCTTTCAGATCCATGGTGTACGTTTCCTGCAAACTGCCTTCTGGCATCGGCATATCTGTATTTTCCGCACTCAGGACTGCCTGATAGTGCTTTCCCTTTATCAGTCCGTCTTTTCCCCATGAGTATGATACCGGGAGCGTAAAACTTATCGTTTCAGCCGCATATGCCCGCATAGTGCCTGCCATAAGCATAACGCAGACAAGGATTCCATATAAGTTTCTTTTCCATTTTTTCATGTCTGATCCGCCCCTTTGTTGTTTCTTTGTGTCATTTTTGCCAGCAGTACGGTACGGTCACTGAGCCTGTCCGTCGAACACGTACTGAGTGCAAGGATTTTGCCACCGTTTTCACGGATTTCTTCGATTTCAGAATCTCTTTTACAGGTCGCATGTTTCCGGATATATTCCAGAACCGCCGCCTGATCTTCTGACGCTTTTTCCGGATCAAAAATATACGTATCCGAACCATCAAACGTAGCAACTGCAAAAATCTGCAGATCGTACGTTTCCCCCGGGATCATCAGTGTCCCTGTCTGATGTGCCGAAAAAAAGGATTCCTGTAAATAATCCTCCAGATCCCCGAACATCTGATGTTTCTCCATATGATGTCCATACAGCAGCAGGTAATTGTCCTGAAAATCACTTCTGCAGCGGGCATCTAAAAAAATGCTGCCGGAAAGAGCATAGTCGCCATACACATCTTTGTTCAGATACTCCAGATTATCTTTTCCCTGAACGATCGGATGATCGATCTGTGTGCCTTCCAGCGTCACCCATGCCACAACATCCGGATTGATCTGTAAAAGTTTCTCAAACGAAGGTTTCTCTTCCTGTGGCTTCAGATCTTTTAATTTTACCTGAAGCTGCAGTGACTGCTGGTAGATCTGGCTGTTATCCCAGATAGAATACACACTGTACAGACCTGCCAACAAAAGCACGATCAGAATGACCGCATCCAGGATCCGGTTCAGGATCCGGAGGATTTTTTCTGCCATTTTCCGGATCAGTCCTCATCTGCACGGCGTTTTTTGCCTGCTGCAAAAAGTACAAGGCCTGCTGCCACTGCTGCAAGGATCAGGATATAAGGCAGATTGGAAATGATCACGCCGGTATCGACTGTCGTATCTTTGTGGTTTTTGATTACAACGGTATCGGTCGCGGTCGCTCTGACGGCTGTATCTGCCGGTGTTCCTGTTAGTCTGGTACCATTCTGTGTATAAGAAGTCGTATAATCGTTATAAGTTGCCTCCTCTACGGTATAAGATACTCCAACCGGCAGGTTTTTCAGTTCAACGGTCGTACCATTTTTTACTTTTACAGTTACTGTTGCCTGATTTCCACTCCAGTCTGTCGTACTGATCTCGGCTTTGTCCTGTGCAGTTCCATCATTTGCCACGATACTTACTGGTGCATTTACCGTTTTTCCACCTGCAACGGTCAGTGTAACGTTTACATCAAAGACTTTGTTTTTATCACCCACATTACCGGTTACTTCTTTTGTGATCTGCAGTTTGCCAGCCTGGTAAGTATTGACGATTTCCTTTACTTTATCTGTTTCTCCCTGTTTTTTCACATAAGCTGCACCAATCTTATAAGTACCTGCTGTGTTACCGTTTATTACTGTAACATACAGTCTGTACTTACCGCTGTCATAGGTAACACCTGCTGTATTTCCTGCTGTCTCCTGAAAGGTATAAATATACCTTCCTACGCTGTCATACTTTGCTGCTGTAATTACTGCTGTAATATCTTTTTCACCGTTTTCTCCCTCGCTATAGTAAGGTCCTGTGACGGTAATTGTTTTAACTTTTGCCGGGATATCCATACTGTCATCTACGCTTTCCTCAGCATCAACCGCATTTGGATCGTTGTACTTTGTACCGGCAACAAATGCCAGAGTCGCATCCTCAAACCGGAATGTCTCTGCCGGACTTTTCGCACCCTCTGCACCGTTTACCTGATAATTTTTTTTAATCGTCACAGTCATCGTATCTACTGCACTGCTCTGACCTTCATCGGCTGCCATAACTGCTGTGGCACTTCCAAATACCATTGCCGCTGCCATCATAAATGCTAAAATTCTTTTTTTCATGTTGCTTCTCCTCCTGTATATTTCGTTTCTTTTGTTTTCTTGTTTCTTTATTGTCTACAACCCACGTCGCCGCAGAATTGTCAGTATCTTTCCTTTGATCCGGGTTTGGGGAACCGCTCCGTAAGTTCTGCTGTCCTTTGTCTCCACCCGGTAATCACCCAGTATAAACATGTTTCCTTCTTCTACCTGATATGGATAACGGATCGTGCCTTTGTCGTATGACGGATACAGGATTTCTCCGTTTTCCGAAATTCCGTTGACTTTCACATCCCCGCTTCCATCAATTTCCACTTCATTTCCTGCCAGTGCCAGGATTCTGCCAAAGTGAAGCTTTCCATCTGCTTCATATACAACAACATCCCCAGGACGATAATCATCCGCCAGTGCATAACCAAGAGCGAGATCTCCATCTTTCAGCGATGGAAACATCTGTATCCCTTCCACTCTGGCAAAAAACAGGATTTTTGTAAAAAACACAAAGAGAATCATCAGAAATACCAAAGTCCGGATTACCAGCTTTGTATAGCCTTTTATCAGTTTTCTTTTTTTATTGTCTGGCATGTGTTCTCTCCAAAAGACGTCTGATCACGCTGCTCAAAGTAACAACAGCCACACCCGCCAGCATCAGCAGATAAAGTTTCATATTTTCTGCTGCCACACCAGTCATCGGAATCTTACTTTTCTGCTTATTGGTGATCCGGATAGCTTCTGCTGTTCCATCCTGCCGGATGGTTGCTTTCGTCTTTTCATAGATTACTTCAAAACTTACTTTGTTATTTTCTGCTTTATATTCCCCATTCGTACCATTCTCCGGCACGATCGCCTTGCCGGAAGCATCCAGCTCATATACCCGGCATGAAGTTCCAACTGCCAGTCCGGTAAACTCCGGATTTTCTATCG
Source organism: uncultured bacterium (assembly GCA_905214675.1). Classification (GTDB taxonomy): domain Bacteria; phylum Bacillota; class Clostridia; order Lachnospirales; family Lachnospiraceae; genus Hominisplanchenecus. Next base: position 5,198 of record CAJMMS010000007.1, on the reverse strand, counting down.
AAGCATCTTTGCTCTGATAACGAATATTTCCATTCTGCACGATAATCTTCAAAATCTGAAGTGGCGGTTCTGCTGCATAATCAAAGCTGTCCCCTTCTTCTTCATAAAGCCCAAACATATACGTTCCATCTGGGATCTGCTTTCCGCTAACCGTTTCCCCGTTGACATTCTGGAAAGTTTTCCAAAGACGCAGACTGCCTTTGTGATTATATACCGTATAAGTAAAGACTGCCCCAAGATAATAAACGCTGACTCCCTTTTCCTGCCACTGCTTCAGTTCTGCCGGGAATGTCTCGTTTCCGGCTTCCCCGGTTTTCTTACCGACTGCAATATACTTTTCCGAAGCATCCAGCACATATCCATCTGGTGCCTGTGTCTCCTGCAAGCGGTATACCGTATTATACTTTAAGGTTTCGTCTCTTCCAAAAAAGGCAATACCATCACTGCCTGTTATTTTTTTGATATCCGTACTTCCATCCGCCTCTTTCCAGGTATCCGTATCGGTATCATAAGTTACTTCCCGCAGCGTAAATTCTGCCCCGCGAAGTACTTTCGATGTATCTTCCTGGTCTAATTTTCTGACGCGCAAAGCCGGTTTCGTAGTCGTTTCTGCCAGCGATTCTATGCTGTATTTCACACCGGATTCTTCGACTTTTGCCACATCTTTACTGTAGCCAAACCAGTAAGCGCAGTTATTTATGGTAAATTCACTTTCCGGCGGTGCAGCAATCGCAGTCTGATAACGGATCGTAAGCTTCTGGTCATCCGGAATGGTCAAAAGCATCTTTTCGCCCTCGTCTGTTGTCTCAATCTTTGGAGAAATCCCCGTCAGTTGATTTCCTCCTGCATCCTCGATCACCAGACTGTCCGGGTCAAAATGAAGCGGACTTTTCAGTTCATCGACCAGTGTGATCTTATCCGAGCCTTTTACCAGATCCGTTCCCAGTGGATTAACCTCGATCGTAAACGGTACTTTTCCGCTTTCAATCGTGCTTCTTTTTTTCGTCAGCGTAGTGGCAGTAACGGAAATATCTGCGGTTGTGTCCGTGATGACCTCTCCGTCTTCCCCTTTTACACGCAGACCATTGTGGAAAGTCTTTTCCTGACCGCCAAGCAGAACCTCCGGATCCGTCACTTTCGTGACAACCTGGATCTCCAGAGCTGCATTTTTGGCCTGTCCGGTATCTTTCAGATTGTCTACATCAAAGCGGATCCTGCGTTCTGCTTTATTGTAATAAGAAATACAGGTTGCTTCCGCTGAGGTTCTGTCCCCCGGTGCCGTTACGGTCTGCTTTTCCCAGGAAGGATCCCCTTCGTATTCTGCGATTTCCGTAATCACCGGCGGATCTCCTGCCAGGGCATCTGCACGGTCAAAGTAACGCACATATGCCAGCTGCAGACCTTCCGGAAGAAGATCTTCTGCCTGTACCTTTCCTTTGAGATCCCCATGATAATTGATATGCAGCCGCCACTCAATATAAATTCCGGGTTCTGTGATCCTGTCTTTCAGAAGTTTTGTAATATCAGAATCTGCATAATTCAAATTCTTTTTCAGCTTCACCCAGTCTGTTCCATCATAAGTATAGGATGCGATCGCTTCTTTGAAATTCGTTTCCGCTCCGTTTGCTGTCAGTGTTGCCGTATTTTCTTCTATAAAATCCCTGCTCTCGCTTCCTTTCATTTCCAGTTTATTTCGGAATTCCTTTACATCACGGATGCCGATGTCGTTCTGCGGTGCCGTGCGCAAAACGATATACAGATGCTCTCCTTTTTCCAGAGCTACCGTTTTCTTCATTTCAATTGTGCACATTTCGTTTGTCGCTGACCAGAAATAATCTGCGCCTTCCGGGGCCGCTTCTCCGTTCAGCCTGTTTCCGGACAGTTTTTTCAGGATGCTGTCTTCCGACAGATCTTTTGTCGATTTATAATACCCGGTAAAGTTCTGTCCTTCCGGAAGCTTTCCTGTATAAACTCCGATCATGGTAGATCTTCGCATAAGATGTATGTTATTTTCCCTCACCGGCGTATCGCGGAATACCGTTCCTTTGGACACTTCATTCCCTGTGACATCAATGACCCAGTACAGATGACCGCGAACCCAGTCTCCACTTGTGTCTTTTGCAGAATCATAATACCAGCCGTCTTTCTTTGCCGAAAGTTTTGCCCCGCCTTCTATCACTGCGGAGGCTTCCACCCTGACGCCTGCTATGTTGTGAGTCTGACCGCCAGGCCCGATTGCTTTCCCGTTCAGATCAAAGCTGTTTCCTGCCACGATCTGGCTGATGTTCTCCGTATTATACGGTACTGCGTAGTAAGTAAGCAGATATGCACCGCTTCCTTTTTTTCCAAAAACCTGTCCGGGCTGAAAGCTGAAAGTCTGCTGATCCTGAATATTGATCCAGCTTGTCTGCGTCGGTGTCTTTTCCCGGAGCTGCTTCAGTGCAGCCGCATCGTCCGCCGCATCCTTTTTCAGACCGCCTTCATAATAGTCCAGCCGCAGATATCCTGTATAACGCAGATATTTGCTGATCTCATCTGTAAAGTTCGAAGAGCTTATGTTCCATTGTCCGTCTTCATTTACGATGACCTGATATTTCAGGCTTCCCGCCGGAAGTGTAAAACTGCGTAAGGACGCACTCTCTTCTGCCAGATCGTACCCGTAAACTTTATCATTCTGCGGAATTGTAACCGTTTGTTCAGAGGTTGTCTTTTCATTCTGGATTTTTCGATCCCAGGTTTTTTTAGAAAAGTTCTTTTCACTACGATACCGTTCAAAGCGCGGTCCGTCCGAAACCCGGTCATCCGGATAAAGGATCGCATAATTTATGATATTGATATCTCCGTTGCCTGTACAGTAAATCCCCTCATCTACTTTCATACGGTATACCAGCGTTCTTTCTTCGCCCGGCTTCATATCTCCGATGTAACATTCAAATTTCCGTTCAGCAGAATCCTTTTTATTGTCAATGACCGGATTTGCTGCTCCCCCTTCTCTTTCCGGAACTGAAATTTTATCTGCCGCATCCGTACTGTTTCCTTTATAGAGCTGAAAACTGTCCTCAATATAGGTCAGATACGGGTACAGTTTTTCATCCGTTTTCAGGTTCGGGTCTCCTTTCAGGGAATCATATATTTTTACATTGTCCAGCGTATAGGTGTTATCTTTATATGCCTGCACCCATACCTTATACTCTATACAGGCTGTTCCGTCTGCCTCTTTCTGGAACACACCTGCTGTTTTCTTTAATGTCATGCCTGCCTTCGGTGTAAAAGTCGATTCTGCTTTCTGATGTGGATATGTTTTTGAATAAGGTATCGCTGTATTTACCACAGAGCCTTTCGAATGCCCGCCGGTATAGCCCTCTTTGAGCTTCACTTTGTAAGTCAGCGTACGTACTTCATGTGCTTCCATCGCACCGATCTTCCACACCAGCACGCCCGGTGTTACCTTTTCCTCTCCTGCCGGCTGCGGGACAGGTGCCTGTGCGGTTACTTCTTTTCCCAGATATACCGTACTGTTTTTTGTTTCATCTGCCTTTTCATATGGTCTGTCCGCATTCTCACCATGTACCGCCGGTGTTTCCGTACCGCTTACTCCGACATAAGAATCCACATAATTTCTGTTCTTCGTAAAGTTATCCACGATTTTTACATCCGGCATGGCATGGTCGCCTGCCGTTGCCGTCAGCGTATAAGTAAGATAGTCATTGCCTGCTTCTTCACTGTAAACCGCTTCCGACTTTGTCAGTTCTACCGTGCCAAGCCTTGCCGTACTGTCCGGTTCAAAATTCAGTGTAATACCTGTCTTTCCAATGGTCAGATCCTGCTTTGGATTCTCCGCTGTCTTATCCTGATCCGCGTAGGCATAGAAAGTAAAACTTCCGCTGACTTTCTTGTTTTCTTCTTCATCTGCTTTCAGGAAAGCTTCCCAAAAAGTCAGATTGATCTTTTTTGTTTCCTGTTCTACGGTAATATCACCAATTTTATTATTTTCCGCATCCTGGATGGTATTGACCACCACCGAAACCTTCGTAAAAAGCTCCGGTATCCGATAAGTCAGTGTCCTGTTATGTGTCATCAGATTTGCTGCATCCACATCGTTATAACGGATCAAGATTTTCAGATGCGCATCCGCCGGAATATCTTTCGTATTCTCATCGACAGTAACCCAGTCTTCCCCTTTCTGATAGGAGATCTGTGCATGAATAATGTAATCATCAATCAAAAGAGAATCTGCCACAGACTCCCGTTGCTGTTTTTTGCCTGCTGTGACTGTACTCTTTGCCTTTGTTTCTTTTTGTGTTTCTGTTTCGCTCTCTTTCTGTGTCTCTTTTTGTACTTCTGTTTCTTTTTTCGTTTCTTCCTGCGTTTCCTTCTGTGTTTCTTTTTGCGTTTCTTTTTGCGTCTCTTTCTGCGTTTCTTTTTGCGTCTCTTTCTGTGTTTCTTTTTGCGTTTCTTTTTGTGTCTCTTTCTGTGTTTCTTTTTGCGTTTCTTTTTGTGTCTCTTTCTGTGTTTCTTTTTGTGTTTCCTTTTCAGTCTCTTTTTGTGTTTCTTTTCGGGATTCGACTTTTTTCTCCGTCTGTGTAAATTCCTGTTTTCCCGGTTTTGATGTATCCGTTGCCATCGCTACATATGGATTAATCATACTGATGAGCATACAAAAAGAAACCAGAAATGCCATCCATCTTCTTCTGTTCATGTTCTTATCCTCTTTATGTAAATGATATTTGGCGCAAAAGATGCCCTGCAAATTATTTTCACTGAGAATATAGCATCCAGTCCGAATTTTTTCAACCCTTAACAGACTTTTCTTCTTAAAAATTTTACGGCATTTTTTCTGATTTCTTTTTGCAGTTATATCAAGTTTGAAAGATGCCTTATTTATCTTTCTTTTCATTCCGATTTTGCTTACATGATTCATCACGTAAAAAAAACTGAAAATCTTTTTCAAGATTTTCAGTCCGCCCCTGCCAAGGAATCGATGCGACAGGATTTGAACCTGCGACCTCTACGTCCCGAACGTAGCGCTCTACCAAGCTGAGCCACGCATCGCTTTTATTTTCTGCTGTTTTTCATCAGCCACATTAATATAACACCTTTTTTTCCAAAATGCAAGTGTTTTTTTTATTTTTTTATGTTTCACTATGAGCCATTTATGATAATGTCCTAATATACCACAAGGGAAAATGTCCCAGTAT
>CAJMMS010000006.1 GCA_905214675.1 uncultured bacterium | reverse complement strand
ATCGTATCCCCGGAATATAAATAGTCATTTAAAGTAATCATTTATTTCTCCTAAATTTTCAATGATGCCAGCAAAACAATTCGCAGGCATCCTGTTCTTATCTGGTATTTCGTGTCTGGTATCTGGATGCCCTGTTATGTGTTCCCGGCATCTTCGTCTGTCTTATTCTAACAGAATTTCTTTATCCGGTCAAAGAAATTTGCTTGTCAGAAATCGGAACAAAGCGTATAATAGGGTGCTGCTTGTGAAAGCAGTTTCTGCAACAAACGGTTATGAACAAAAAAACATTCTGTATTCATACAAATGAGGAGGATTTCTATGGAACAAAACAAGGAAAACGCAGCTTCTGTTTCCCGTACTTTAAAAGAATATATTGTGATCACCCTTGCCGTTGTGATCATGGATATCGGCATTTACGTTTTTAAATTTCCAAATAACTTTTCTTTCGGCGGCGTATCCGGAATGGCGGTTGTATTTTCAAACTTTCTGCCGTTCAGTGCTTCCGTGATCAACCTGTTTATCAATCTGGTACTTCTGGTTGTCGGTTTTGCTTTTCTTGGAAGAAACTTCGGACTGAAAACCGCCTATGTCACCGTACTTTCTTCGGTACTGTTAAATATTTTTGAGCACCTGTTCCCGATGTCAGGACCTCTGACCAATCAGATTTCGCTGGAACTTTGTTTTGCGATCCTGCTCCCGGCAATCGCTGCTGCTCTGCTTTTTTTCGAAAATGCTTCCGGAGGTGGCACGGATATCATCGCCATGATCATCAAAAAGTACTCCACGATGAACATTTCCACTGCCCTTCTGCTCTGTGATCTGATCATCGTCATCCTGGCATTCTTTGTTTTTGATATTCTGACCGGACTTTGTTCCATCCTTGGTCTGATGGCAAAAACACTGGTTATCGACAAATCCATCGAACGCATGAAGCTGAACAAGTTCTTCACCATTGTATGTGATCATCCGGAACCTATCTGTGATTTTATCACCAGGGAACTTGACCACAGTGCAACCACTTATCGCGCAGAAGGAGCCTATTCTCACACACAGCGAACGGTCATTTTAACCGTTGTTGATGTCAAACAGGCAATTTTGCTGCAACGTTTTATCCGTAAAAATGAACCAACTGCTTTTATCACCGTTACCAAAAGCAGCGAGATCATCGGAAAAGGATTTTCCAATTATATTTAATTTTTCCATACTGTCCAGGACTTTTCTGCTATACTTAAAAAGGAGCATTGCCCCAGATGATTTCTCATCTGAAGCAACGCTCCTTTTCTCACTTTTATGAAAGATGATCTTTATTTAATCTTTGCTGTTCTCTTTGCTACAGAATATTTGGTGTAAACTTTCTTACCGTTGATAGTCTTGAATGCTCTTACACGTACATAGTATCTGCTGCCTTTTTTCAGCTTCTTTAGAGTAGCTTTTGTTGTCTTTGTTGTAACTTTCTTTGCACTCTTGAAGTTTGCTTTCTTAGAGTACTGTACCTGATATCCTTCTGCTCCGGTTACTTTCTTGATGGTTACGACTGCGGATTTCTTCTTAGCCGTTACTTTTCTGACAGTTCCCTTCTTAGCTGTGAATACGTTCTTGTCAAGGCTTGCTTTTGCTGCGGCTGCTTCTGCTTTCGCTGCATCTGCTTCTGCTTTTGCTGCTTTTGCTGCGGCTTCTGCATCTGCTTTTGCTTTTTCTGCTTTTGCAATCTGTTCCTGAGCTGCTGCAGAATTTACCTTGGACTGGTGTTTTGCATCTTCCAGTTCTTTCTTTGTATCTTCTACAACTTTCTGTGCTTTATTCTGCGCCAGAACTGCTTTTGCAGATTTTGCTTCTGCTGCTGTCACTGCATCATCACTGGTTGCCAGTTTGTCCAGCATGTTTTCAAATACTGCACTCTTTGCGATAACATTCAGCATATTGACCGCGGATTTCTGCAGATCGCCAAGTCTTAAAGTTTTATCTGTATTCAACGCTTTCAGGATATTATCAACGTTTCCACCAGGCATTTCACAGTCATTTCCTGCCCACATCAGCAGTCCCTGTACGTTTTTGCCTGCATTTACACCGTTTACACGACCTACAGAATACCAGTCTGTCATTACAAAGCCTTCGAATCCCCATTCGTCTCTCAGCATCGTTGTCAGCAGACCATAGTTTTCAAAGGTCGGATAGCCATTTACCATGTTGTAGGAGCTCATGATGTAATCCGGCTGAGCTTCTTTTACGCCAATTTCAAAGCCTTTCAGGTAGATCTCTCTTGCTGCTCTTTCAGATACAACAGAGTTGCTTCCCATACGCTGCTGTTCCTGATTGTTGAACGCGAAGTGTTTCAGGGTAACACCGATTCCTGAATAAGTTCCGTCTGCTTTTGTCTGAACACCTTTTGTCTCAGCGGCTGCTGAATCACCGGAGATCAGCGGATCTTCTGAGTAGTACTCAAAATTACGTCCACAAAGCGGATTTCTGTGGATGTTCATGCCAGGAGCAAGCCAGGATGTAACACCATACTCCAGCATTTCTTCACCTACTGCACGGCCTACTTCTTCGATGACAGTCGGATCCCAGGCCTGTGCCAGCAGAGTACCGATTGGCATTGCTGTACAGTACTGATAATATTTGGTTCCGGTTGTTGTATACAGGCTGGTTCCTTTTGCAACTTCTGCATTGTATTCTGCTTCGTTTGCAAATTTAATCTCTGTGTATGTTGTTCCGAACCAGCTGTATGTTCCGGTATAATAAGTCTTGCTTGCATCAAATTTTGCATCGGTCGGAACGAGATCATACATAATGTACTCGTTTGTGATACGGATACCTGCAGGTCCATCGGAAAGTACGATGTTCGGGATGTATCTGGAGTTGTACAGGTTGCTTGTGGTCTCACCGGCTGCTCCGTATACGGAATCTGCCTGAGAACCGATGACTGCTGAACTTGATGTTCCTGCGGAAAGTCCGTTGTAGGTACCGCCTTCTACCAGGTCAGCCAGCTCTGTGCTGCTCATGTTCGCTGCCAGCTCCTCCATCGTGAGTTTGCCGTTTACAACGTCCACCAGGGTAGCATCTTTTGCTGCTTTCACGGTTTTCTTTGTTTCTTTGTCCAGAGCTGTATTTTTACTGTAGACATTAGAATCTGTCGTTGTATCTTCACTGATGTAAGAAGTTACTTTTCCGTCTGTGTAATCATGTGTCTCTGTTTTTCCAAAGCCGGAAGCTGACAGGCTTAAGGAAGCTTTTGCTGCACTCAAACCGTCTGTAGTCGGTGTGATGCCGGTGCCATATCCCTCTGATTTCTCATCCAGGATATCCATCTTGTAAGCTCCGCCTTTTGCTACGACATGATCAGCCGTATAAGTACCTGCCTGCATCTTGTCTTTTGTCATTCCCAGGGCATTTGCATCTTTTTCGGTAACAACATCTTTGTCCAGACTGATATCAGCCGCTTCTACGGTATTTCTGGAGCTGTTACCTACGCGGATCTTGTAAGTACCGTCCTCCAGTACGTACTGCTCTTTGTTTTCATCGTAGCTTGCCATCTCATCCGTGCCAAAGGAGATATTTACCTCTTTCGTTTCACCCGGTTTTACTTCGACTTTCTGGTATCCTGCCAGTTCCTGATATGGTTTGTCCAGATCACCTGCCGGTGCGGAGAAGTAAACTTCTACGACTTCCTTACCGGTAACAGCACCTGTATTGGTAACATTTGCTACTACATCAATGGTATCTGCATCTGCCTGTACGGATTTTACTTCGATATCAAAATCGGTATAGGACTCGCCGTAACCAAATTCATAAGCTACTTTCTTTCCGAAAGTATCAAAGTAACGATAACCTACATAAATATCATCGTTGTAAACTTCTTCTGCGGTTGCTGCTGTGTTTGCTGCCTCAATCTCTTTGTTAGTTGCATTGTCCGGATATTTTGCATCGTTCCAGGAGAATGTCGCGGATGATGGATAATCGTTGTAATCCACTGCCCAGGTATCCGTCAGCTTACCGGATGGATTGACTTCGCCGTTCAAGATTTGAACCAGAGCACGTCCGCCGTTCATACCTGCCTGAGACATCAATACCAGAGAATCCAGACCTTCAATCTTGCCGCGGTTCAGGGAATCGTTTGCTGCGTATCCGCCTTTGCCGTTGAAGAAGTTCGTATCAATGATTCCTCCTGTGTTCAGGACTACAACTACGTTTTTAAATTTCTGGCCGAGCAGTTTCAGGTTGGCTGCCTCTGCATCTGTCAGATAGTAATCACCTTTTTCTGCTTTACGGTCAGAGCCTTCACCTGAGTTACGTGCCAGTACATAGACTGCAGTGTCGGTCTGATCTGCTGCCGCCGTTACATCTGTCTCTGCATAAGCTGCTTCTTTGTATACAAAACTGCTAAACATACCACCTTTCCACTCAGATTCTGCTTTTTCGTATGCTGCATTCTGAGCATCCAGGAAAGTTTTATTCACTACCGTATATCCTGCATCCTTAAATCCCTGTTCTACAGAAATATTTGCACCGTCTTTCAGGTAAACATCACCGGATCCGGTACCTCCTTTGATCGTCTTATAGGAACCTACACCGAACAGTGCAACTTTTGTTCCTTTTGTCTTTGCGATCGGCAGGGAATTGTTGTTGTTCTCCAGAAGAACCATACCCTGTGTCGCTGCCTTCTGAGAGATTGCCGCGTTCTTTGCTTCACGCTGTGCAGTTGCATTTGGATCGGTAGACGCTGCAAATGTCGGCATTACGCTCGTTCCGACCATAGCTGCTACCAGCGCCATAGAAATCGCTTTCTTTGACCATTTTTTTGAGTGATTCATAAGTTACCTCCTTAACACACTTGTTAGATTTTGAACAATTCCCTTGGGTTTTCCGATCTCATAGGAACCATTCCATGTGTTTGTATGATAACTCTTTTTTCCGTTCAAAACTACTCATTTTCCGTCATAAATTGTTCATTTTCCGTTCTCTTTATTCATTTTCCGGCTTTTTGACCTTCTTTTTCTTTTTTCCATGCCTGATACTGCTTTGAAACTTCTTTCACAAGCTGTTCACTTCCGGCTTCTCTTAGCTTCTGCCGGAATTCTTCCAGATAAGCTTCCGTACTCAGTCCACGCTCCGTCATTCCCACATTCAGAAACTTCTTGTATCCGGATACGATTGCTTTGATTTTCTGCATATCCACAGTGATCTTACTCTCATCCAGCCAGAATCCATATGCCGGCGAAACCTCTGCGGATGCTTCAAATTTCTTGAAATCTTTCTCCAGATCTTCTGACATTCCGCTCCAGATTCCAGCTTTTGGTGTATTGAACTGCCATTTTACAGAGCAGGTATAACCCACATTATTTTCCGTCACGCCATCCGGGAAAGAAAAACTGCCATCTTCTTCCACTTCATAATGAAGTCCTTCCACCCCGTAAAGGATCATATTGAGCACTTCTTCATCGTTGTACAAAAGTTCCAGTACTTTCACTGCTTCTTCCGGATACTTTGTCTCAGAAAAAATACTCCATACCGTGATCCAGTCATCTTCCGTATCCAGCACCGGCGGCCGGTCAAATGGAATAATGATCACTTTGTCTCCGTAAATGCTCTCTTCATACTGCATTTCATCCGGTTTGACTACAAATTCTGCCGCAAAAGCTTCCCCGGAAATAACCTGTGTCTGTCCAGGCTCGATATTGGTAAGGATATTGTCTGCCAGATAGCCTTTTTCCTGCCAGCGTTTTGCAAGCTCTACCCGTTTTGTATAGGCATCGCTCTCATAAACATTGCAGACTGCATCATCTGTTCCTTCATATAAGATACCGGAAAGACATCCATCTAGCACATCGGCGATCGGTGACCGCTCAATCACTGCATTGGTTCTTTTCTCCAGCGCCCACGGCACAACATCCGGACGTTCCTTTTTGATGATTTCAAACAGGGGGGCCAGATCCTCCGGTTTCCGGATCCCCGAAACATCCATATGATACTTTTCCACATAAGAGCGGTTCAGGATCACACCGTTTGTATGGATGTCACTTAACGCTTTTGGAATCCCGTAAATCCCTTTCTGTCCATCCTCTGGAAGCGGCGTTTTTTCTTTCAAGATCTCTCTTAAACAGGAATCTTTCCCCAGATAAGGTTCCAGATCCAGAAGCAGACTCTTTTCACAGTACTCTTCAAACTGATTGTAATAAATATTGAGGATATCCACCCCCATCTGTCTGTTTTTGTAATAACTGTTTCCATAGCTGCTGTTCAGTCCTGTCCAGACAAGCTGTGCGCGTACCCCCGCCTTTTTTTCAGTCAGATCCCCCAGCTTCTGATTGACGGTATACAGATCCTTACTCAACCCCGTTCTTGCCGTAATACCGATGTTTACCGTCGGAACCTCCTCATCCGGTATCTGCTCTTTTTGTGCACTGCATCCACACAAAAGTAGTATAATTGTCATAAAAAGCAGCACACTTTTTCTTTGTATTCTCATTGGAAGTGAATACGGAAAACGCCTTTTGCTGCAGCAAAGTATCCAGTACAATCATAACACGCTTTCTCTTCAGCTTGCAACGGTGGATACTTCTCTGGATCATATTTCGAATTATCTTGCTTCTTTTCTTCTGGACAGTCAGAATTACCATACTCTGGCACATGGAGAATCTGACCCACAGGAGGAACTTGCCATTCTCGACAGTTTTACAGACTATCTTGATACATATAACAGCAGTGCAAGCCTGTTTTTCTATATTCCAGATCAGGATATTTTGATCTTTCAAAGTGCCAACTATGATTCCTACAATGACCGCCAGGAAATGCGCCGCTATATCCGTCAGGCATGCAGGAAAAAGACCTTTCCCGCTACCAGTCCCCAGATCCGCGGCTGGTCGTTTCTGCGAATCGGGCAGAAAAGTTACCTGATGGAACTGATGGAATACCAGAATGTTTATGTCGGTGCTTTTGGCGCCGGAGAATATATTTTCTCCGACTTCAAAGATCTTACAGCCAGCACACATGGCGTTTTTATTTTATCCAACCAGGATGCCGTCGAAGATCTTCTCTTTGGCGCACCGGAGATCAACCGCGCCCACTGCGTTGAGATCCCGGTTGATTCTGCAAAAAATCATTACCGAATCATCCTGTATATCCCGATGGCTTCCGTACTTGGTGCATTTTCTTGGTTTCAGTATGCGATCCTGATCCTCGCTGTTGCCACACTCCTGTTTGTCACGATCATGCTGATCGTCACCTGGAAACAGATGATCTCTCCGGTTCTTCAGATCATCACTGCCATGGAAGCCGTCGAACAGGGCGATTTTGACAGCAGACTGCCCATTCCGGATACAAACGATGAATTTGCGAAACTGACGGAAACGTTCAACTATATGATCAGTCAGATCCACGACCTGAAGTTGCAGATTTATGAGGAAAAGCTGAATCGTGTTTATGCAGAACTGCAATACCTGACGCTGCAGATCAAACCGCACTTTTTCCTGAACTGTCTGAATCTGATCTACAGTCTCGGTCTGAGCGGGCGTTCCGAACTGATCGTTGATTTTTCTTCTACTTTGATGAAATATTTCCGCTATCTGTTCAAAAGTTCCGACAGCATGGTTGTCTTATCAGAAGAACTTGCACATGTAAAAAATTATCTGCACATTCAGCAGATCCGTTTCCAGAACGATCTGCATCCACAGTTTACGATCGATCCGGATGCTGAAAAAATGAAAATCCCGGTTCTGACGCTCCACACTTTTGTAGAAAATGTTTTCAAACATGGCTGTCCGGAATCTTCCCCTATGGAAATCCGTATTACCGCTATGCCTGAAAAAAGAGAAGAACAGACCTATCTGTCACTGATCATTGAGGATAACGGACTTGGTTTTTCTGAAGAAACCCTGAAAAAACTTTCCATAGAAGAACCGCCTTCTCAGAAAACAGGCGAAAAACATATCGGCATCCGCAACGTAAAACAACGTCTTTCTTATATATATGGCAATCATTATACTTTAATTTTTGAAAACCGTCCGGAAGGCGGAGCCAGGATCCGTCTGCTCCTGCCGCAGATGCATACGGCACATCCCCCGGCACTTTCCGGAACGTCTCATACACAGAAGGGAGTATAACTTATGAACTTACTACTTGTAGATGATGAAGCTTTTGCACTGGAGGCCCTGGAACATGCCATCGACTGGAAATCCCTTGGCATTGACCAGGTCTTTTCCTGCGGCAATATCCGCAAAGCCGAGCAGATCTGCGAAGAATCTGACATCCAGATCCTGATCTGCGATATCGAAATGCCAAATGGAACCGGTCTGGATCTTGCACGCTGGCTGTCAGAACATCATCCTGATATTCTGATCCTGTTTCTGACCTGCCACTCGGATTTTTCTTTTGCGAAAGAAGCGATCTCCTATCATGCTTTTGCTTATCTTCTGAAACCTTTTGATACCGAAGAGATCCGTCAGTCCATCACAGATGCCATCCGTCAGATTGAAAACCGCCGAAAGCTCAACCACACGCTCCTTACCTCTTCACAGCCTGCCGAGCGTCTGCTGGCTTCTGAACATTTCTGGCTTCAGCTTGTAAACGGCTCGTATCAGAACAGTGATGCCGAGTATATCCTCTGGGACGCAGCAAGAAATCACGTCTTTTTTGACAAAGACGCTCGTTATGCCCCGAATCTTTTCTATATTGTTTCCCTGCCATCGGAAGATACCGACCTCGGTGTACTGTCCTACTGCATCAAAAATGCACTGAATGAACTGTTCATGCCAAATCCTAGCTGGCCGCCTGCGATCGAACTGAAACCATGTTTTTTCCTTTCTTTTATCTCTCCGGAACTGTTTTCTGACAAAGATCTTTATCAGAAACACTGCAATGACCTTTTTGCATTTTTCCGTCAGAAATTTGGTGCATCTTTACAGATGCTCTCCGGCAGCGAAGGAGACTACCTTTCTTTACAGAAACAAAGCGATTTTCTGCTGGAACAGGCTGCTGCTTCCATCGAGCCTGCCTGTGATGCCGATGATACAGAAAAATCGGCCCGCATTGTACGGAAAATTCTGGAACTGATCAAAGAAAACAAAAGTCTTACCCGTGAGGAACTTGCCGCACAGGTATTCTTAAGTCCGGATTATATGGCAAAAATCTTCAAAAAAGAAACCGGAAAACGCATCAGTGATTATTTATCGGAAGTCCGGCTTCAGGAAGCCAAATACCGGCTGACGGAAACCGGCCAGAGTATCAGCGAGATTGCTGCTTCTCTTTCGTACTCCAATTTTTCTGGTTTTTCAAGAATGTTTAAAAGTGAAACCGGTCTTTCTCCTGCCGAATACCGGAAAAAATACCGAAAATCTTCCTGATCCTATTTCCGGCAGGCTCTCTCCAGCCTGCCAAGCAGCGTGTAGAGCAGCATGGCGATCACACAGAGGATTACGATCGACATGATCACCCAGTCCAGCTTAAAGACCTGGGAACCATAGATGATCAGATAACCCAGCCCGCATCTGGCACCGATAAATTCTCCGATCACAACGCCCACAAGGCACAGTCCGATATTGACTTTCATGATGCTCAGGATATTGGGTACGGTTCCCGGCAGCACGACTTTCAAGAGCGTATCTTTTTTCGTTCCCCCAAGGGTATAGATCAGTTTTTCCCGGTCCGGTGATATCTGAGAAAAACACGTATATAAATTCAGGATCGTGCCAAAAACTGCCACCGACATGCCTGCTAAAATAATGGTTTTGATGTTGGCTCCAAGCCAGACAATCAGAAGCGGTGCCAGTGCCGATTTTGGCAGACTGTTGAGTACCACAAGTGCCGGCTCTAAAATCTCGGAAACCATTGGAAACATCCACAGAAGCACTGCCAGTAAGATGCCGCTTAGTACAACCAGTATAAAGCTGATCAGCGTCTCTGTAAGTGTTACGCGGATATGAAGCAGCAGGCTTCCATCTTTCAACATCGTAAATGCCGTTTTCATAACCCTTGACGGGCTGCTGAAGATAAAACTGTCGATCCATCCAAAATCTGCTGCTATCTCCCACAGTGCAAGAAAAAACAGGAACAGAAAAAGACGCATAAAAATCACCGTGCGTCTTTTCTTTTTCTGCATTTTTATATAGTTTTTCTGTTTCACAGAAGGCTCAGGCATCATAATCATTCAGCTCCTTCCAGATCAGATTAAAATAATCCTGAAACTGTGGTGCATTGCGCACT
Organism: uncultured bacterium; assembly: GCA_905214675.1. Taxonomy (GTDB): domain Bacteria; phylum Bacillota; class Clostridia; order Lachnospirales; family Lachnospiraceae; genus Hominisplanchenecus. Next base: position 45,478 of record CAJMMS010000006.1, on the reverse strand, counting down.
TTCATCGGCGTACGTGTTTCCATTTCAAAGCTTACGACTACTTCTTTTTTGATCGTTGCCGGTCTTTTGCAGAGCACCAGTACCCGGTCTGCCATGCTGATCGCCTCCGACAGGTCATGTGTGACCAGGATTGCCGTTTTCTTTTCCTTTTTAATGATCTGGTAAATATCTTCGCATACAGAAAGTCTTGTCTGATAATCCAGTGCTGAAAAGGGTTCATCCAGAAGCAAAAGCTGTGGCTGCAACGCCAGCGTGCGGATCAGTGCCGCCCTCTGACGCATACCGCCGGATAGCTGGGACGGTCTTGCCTTCTTAAACTCCCACAGACCATAGTCTTTGAGCAGTGCATCGACATGCGCAAGATACTCTGGTGTCTTTTTTTTCTGTATTTCCAGTCCGAGCAGTACATTGCTGTAAATGTCCCGCCACTCAAACAGATAATCTTTTTGCAGCATATAACCGATCTTTTCTTTTGTCTGCTCCATACTTCTTCCTGCAAACCGGATTTCTCCCGCTTCCGGCTGCAAAAGTCCGCAGATCAGAGAAAGCAGCGTTGATTTTCCGCACCCACTCGGCCCTACGATTGCCACAAATTCGCCTTTTTTTACCGAAAAAGAAACATCGGCAAGCGTTTCTATCTCACCGCCCATACTGTGATAGGCATAACTGACATGATCCACTTCCAAAAGTGCCAACATCTTATCCTCCTTCTTTCTGTTCTGCTTTATCTTATGAAAATATCTGCAAAAATGATTCTGCATTGCCTGTTTTTCCTGTTTGTGGTATGCTGTCTGTGACTCCGGGAATCCAGAGTGCAAAGAAAGGACAGGCTGATATGGCTAATAAGATAAATTTTCAGAAAGAATTGGAACAGATCATCACCCGTAATCAGAAAGAAGGCATCGTCCCTTCGCTCTTTCTGCACAGTTGTTGTGCACCCTGCAGCAGTTATGTGATCGAATATCTCTCCGATTATTTTAAGATCACTGTTTTTTATTACAATCCAAACATCTATCCAGATGAAGAATACCGCCACCGTGTACAGGAACAGCAGTCTCTGATCCGGCAGATTCCGCAAAAATATCCGGTTTCTTTTCTCGAAGGCGCTTTCGACAAGGAACGTTTTTATGAGATGGCAAAGGGACTGGAACAGATCCCGGAAGGCGGTGAACGCTGTTTCCGATGCTATCGTCTGCGCCTTGAACAGACCGCAAAACTGGCAAAAGAACAGGGATTTGATTATTTCTGCACAACACTTTCGATCAGTCCTCTGAAAAATGCGCAGAAATTAAATGAAATCGGACAAACGCTTGGCGATACCTACGGTATCTCGTGGCTTCCATCCGATTTCAAAAAGAAAAATGGTTATAAACGCTCTGTGGAACTTTCCGCTCTTTATGGCTTATACCGCCAGGATTACTGCGGCTGCGTCTTTTCCAAAGCACAAAGAGAGGCACAGCTTAAAGACCGCGGAACAGCTCTGCAACCGAACGCTCATTAAAATTGCGCAGCCTTTTGAGCGGCAGATCTGCCGCTTTGAAGGCTTTGTCTTTAAATTTATCGCGTTTCTTTGCCTCCTGGGTATCGTGGCTGGCATCGTCCAGTTCCAGTGCAAATAAGACATTCAGGCTGCGGTCACAGATCACAAAATCAACATGCTTCTGCGAAATCTTATAAAAATATTTCATATAATGCCGTTTATCATATACCCGCATCAGATCTTTCAGTCCTACTTTTGGACAGATCAGGCAGTGATGGCGGTCCGCTTCTTTTTTCAGAAGCAGATAACAGGCATACTCTCTTTTCGTCAGGATCGGCTGACGCTCATAGGGAAAATAATTCCGTTCATACAGTCTTTTCAGCAGCCAGACAAGAAACAGCAGTACGACTGCCCCCGCCAGGATCATGCCATAAATTTTCCAGTCTTTCATATCACATTTCCCCGATTTCAAACATATACAACTCATGCAAAGCTCTTGTCGCACAGATATATTTCGCCTGACGGTGCAGCGGTGTATTGTCATTTTTCTCATATAGGGCAAATACCTGGTCAAATTCCAGACCTTTCGCCAGATAAAAGGTTGTAACCGTTACCCCTTTTCTGAACTGTGTGCTGTCACGGTCCAGACAGGAGAGATATTTCTTCGTATCCATGCCAAGTTCTTCCATGCGGGTACGCAGATAATCTGCACTTTCCCTGGCACGCTTTTGTGTCATCTCGATCACTGCCACCGTCTCAAATTCTTCCAGGCGCATCTTTTCCAGTACGGCTTCCAGTGCCTCTGTGCGCCCCGTAAATTTTTGTTCTTCTACCGGTTTTCCATGGCGCTCAAACAGTTCCATATCCGATACATCCGAAAGCGCATTGGCATACGATGCAATCTCAATGGTATTGCGGTAACTTTTGTTCATGCAGATCTTGCGGATACCACGGCCGAATACACGCGGCAGAAATGCAAGGACATCCCGCGGCTGTTCTTCCATCGTCTGTGCCAAATCACCCAGAATCGTCATTTTACATGAAAACATTTTATCAAGGATCAGATACTGCATATAAGAATAATCCTGCATTTCATCAATGACCAGGTGGCGGATATTCTGATCGGTACGTCTGCTTTTCAGAAGATATTTCAGATATAAAACCGGATAAACATCTTCATAGCGAAGTACACGTTTCTCATACGAAACCTGCGGCAGCGTATCATAGCCATATTCTTTCAAAAACCAGTTGTAGAGCACATAAAGATCCGTGCTGCGGTACATTTTTCTGAATTTGCCGCGCACAATCTCAATCTCATCATCGCCAAGATCCCTTCCGATCAGCGTCTCATATTCATCGACTACATAATCCATCACAGCCTGCATACGCTCCAGAAGCGGAATATCCGGAAAACGGTAATAAAACAGTTCGGTAAGCTGCCGTTCGCTTTTTGTCATGCCTTTGTATTTGAGATCAGAGAAACGCATCAGCCGGTCCTCAAGTCCCAGTACAAATTCATTTAATTCCAGTACAAAATCAATCGACTGTTTTCTTTTTATACCAAGCGCCGCCTGCGGATCATACAGTTCCCGTTCAATCTGGTCACAGCGGTCCTCACAGTCATGGACGGTATCCTGAAGTTCTTTATAGGCAAACATATCAAAACTCATCTCACGGATATTTTCCTCCCCAAGTTCCGGCAAGATATGGGAAATATAATCCGAAAATACGCCGTTTGGCGAAAGTACCAGCACATTCGAGGACTTCAGATTCTCCCGGTCATGATAAAGCAGATAGGCAATGCGGTGCAGTGCAACCGATGTCTTTCCGCTTCCTGCAACACCCTGGATTGCCAGGATCTTATCCTGCGTATTGCGGATGATCGCATTCTGTTCCTTCTGGATCGTTTTGATGATGTTTTTCAGTTTCACATCACCATGGCTGCCAAGCTCCTGTTTGAGCACTTCGTCATCAATCTTGACATCACTCTCAAATGCATAGATCATCTTCCCGTCACGGATCTTGTACTGCCATTTGGAGAGCACCTCTCCTTCCATGCGTCCCGCCGGGGCATCGTACCAGGCTTCTCCTTTATCGTAGTCATAAAACAGGCTGGATACCGGGGCACGCCAGTCATAGACCAGCGGCATCCTTCCGGATTCCCTGGAAAAATTGCCGATCCCGATGTAAAAGACTTCTGCTTCGTCCTCTCCATCGTACACAAAATCCACCCGCCCAAAGAACGGAGAATCGAGCATTTTCCGGAAACGTCGACGCAGATCCAGCTTTTCCTGATTGGCATTGACCTGGCCAAGAAGTGCCTGCTGGTTGTCAAAATCCTCATAACCGTACTGGTCCATCTCCGTATAATTTTCCCAGTAATACTCATGCATGTTTTCAATTTCTTTCTGTCCCTGTAAGATCGCATTATCCAGCTTACAGATGCGTTCTTTCAGTTTATCTAAAACATAGTTCAGATACTCTCTGCTGTCCATGTTATCATCCTTTTTATCATTTTAGTCGGAGAGACTTCCACCTGTATAAGTGGTGCGTCATTTTCCGCATCTAAGCATTATACTTTATTTTGCCCCGTGATACAAGCATTCTATGATATGAAACGGGAGCAATTCTGCCCCCGTTCTGATGTTTCACTGCTTTTTTATTTCCGCACAATATATACGTATCGCAGGATCATTTTTCTTATAAAATTCTGATTCTGATACAAAGCCACAGAAATGCGCTGTATAAAACAATCCAGTGTATGCCGTTCATAGACTTCCAGTTTTTTTCGTCCAAAGACTGCTCTCTGCAAAAGCTGTGATGCCCTTTCGTACTCTTTTTCGTAAATACCCGGAAACATTTTTTCCATATCCGGCTTTTCTTCCGGCTGAAGCATGGATTCTTTCATACCGGCAATCCCAAACAGTCTGCGAATTTCTTTCATATAATATTCCTCTTCCGGCTGTCCTTCTGCAAAGATCTGTGCTCTCTGTGCCGCTTTTTTGCGAATGCGCAGATAACGCTGCAATTCCAGGATCAGATACACAAAGAAGCAAAAATACAAGAAAATCAGTAGTATATCTGCAGCGGCTTTTACACGTTCCTCCCAGTTTGTTTTCTCTTCGTTTCCTGCCTTTGCTCCCTGTTCACCGCCTACGCCCTGCATACCATCATCTTTGGTGTCCGCATCATGGTCATCCGGCATGGAACTGATCTGGTACGTCGGCTTTCCGGTGATCAACTGGTTGCTGTAAGATTCCACATACATTCCCGGCACGACTTCCACCGGCATCCAGCCAATTCCGTTTACATAAACTTCCACCCAGGCATGTGCATTTTTCGAAGTCAGACGGACTTCTTTTTCACCCGTTGTTTCCATCTGGCCGGCTTCCTGATCCGAGAGATGGTACCCTTCCACATAACGTGCCGGATAACCCGCTGCCCGGTAGGAAAGGACTGCTGCTGTCGCAAAATACACTGCATTTCCTTTTTTGTAATCCTGCGGCAGCCATGGCAGGAAATTCTGACCGGACGGTACTGCCTGTGGTCTTTCGGTATACTGGACCTGCATGCGCAGTGCCTGACGGATCTGTGTGGTCAGTTCACTGAACGTAAGATCCTCTGCACTTTTCTGCTCAAATATCCATTCCTGTATCTGTTGCTTCTGTTCCCCGGTCAGTTCCAGATACGTATCTTCTACAAATCCATGATAGACCGACTCTGTATCCAGGTACTCATTTCCGGCTTCATTCTCTGTCTGTTCCAGCCAGCTCTGTGGAATTTTCTTTGAGGTCGATGTCGGTAACGCCCATCGGCACCTCCAGCGTCGCTTCGCTTCCGGTGTACTTTTCGAGTACCTGTCTGCCGCGGCCTTTCACCAGATCGTCCCCGTCCGTCACGGTCCTTCGGATCTTGTAGCCCTCCGGAACTGCCGTCACCAGATTGATCATCGTCTTCGGAGTCTGCCCCCAGTCGGCCGCCGGGTAATAGACATAGGTCCGCGACTCCAGAAGTTCATGTGCAGATATGGAAATATAGCCACTTAGCATATTGAGCAGATAGCCATCCCCGCCCTCATCCAGAAAGACAACATAATGGGAACTGTTTTCCGTCTCATTCGCATAAATTTCACGCAGGGATGCATTTCCAAGCTGTGCGATCATGATGCTGTGCATCTCGGAAAGATTGATGAAATTGCTGTTTTTCGCAAAGGTCTCCGTAGAAATATTTCTTAATATCTCGTAGTCTTCTGCACTTAACTGCTGCTTTAAAACCGTACCCGGGAAACTGCTCACCGCTCAATCCGGTCAGGACGCCGTACTCTGTGACCACCTGATCCTTTGGTTTTAACTGATCATCCGCCCAGTTGGAGGTCACCTCTGTCTCGGTGTTGTCTTTGGTAGGCGGAGTCTCCGTCTCACCGGTCGATGGCGTTTCTGTCTCGTCCGGATCTTTTCCATTATCCGATGTGGCTGGTGTTTCACTTTCTTTATTATCATCCGATGGATTCTGTGTACCTCCGCCTCCATTGCTGTTATCGTTCTTGTCTCCACTGTTCTGATTATTATCGGAATCACCCGAAGGATCAGAAGAATGATTTCCCTGATTGTTACCGTTCCCGGAATTGCCATTTCCGCTTCCGGAACCATCTTCTCCGTTTTTATTCTGATCTGCAAGGTCTGCATCCTCGCCTTCCCCTGCTACATAATCATATTCATCGCTGTTCTTGTGATTTTGAAACCGGCTGAAATTTTTCGGTTCAAACAGACCGCTTACACCGGATGCTCCGGACATCACGGCCGCTGCTACCGCAATCGCTGCTGCTACACCGGCTGCTGTCAGATGTTTTTTGCTTCCCCATTTTCTCATCTGTTATCCATCACTCCTTTTTGTATAACTGCTCTCCAATCATCTGTCGAAGTTCATCAAAATCAACTGGCTTGTTGATATGTCCATTCATTCCCACGCGGATCGAATGTCTGCGGTCCTCAAGAAAAGCATTGGCAGACATGGCAAAAATCAGGATATCCGAATCTTCTCGTGGCATCCTGCGGATCACTTCCGTTGCTTCCCATCCATTCATTTTCGGCATCTGGATATCCATCAGGATCACATCATAAGTGCGCAGCGCACTGTCCTTAAAGATCTGTACGACCTCTTCTCCATCATATGCACGCTGTACGATCGCGCCGTTCATCTCCAGGATCTCCATGGCGATCTCAGCATTGATATCATTATCTTCTGCCAGCAGGATATGGATACCATCCAATGTAAAGTCATCCGGAACAACTACCTTTCTGACGGTTTCCTGTTCCTGATTTTCTTTTTCTTCAATCTGTGACTGCTCTGCAAGTGGCAGGGCAACATATACCACAAACTCGCTTGCCGTTTTTCGTTTCTCCTTTAAATAGAGATTCCATAAAACTGCAATTCCTGCAAGTGCTGCCAGAAGCAGCCACCAGGCAATGCTGCCCATCATCATATCCTTCGCCAACTCCTTCATAGGTACCTCGTACTCTCTTTACAATTCTGTCCTTTCATGCTATCATTCGTAATTATTTGTCTTAGGGGGAATGCACTCCCCGACTAAGATAAACGCTCCGCAAGGGCGCAAAATCCTTCTAATTTAGTTAGTATACTATGTATTTTTACCCTTTACCATATCTATTTTTATACTTTGGAGGTCTTTATGGTACGAAAAGCTGTTATGGATGACTTTCCTGTTATCCTGAATATTTATGCAACTGCCCGGTCTTTTATGGCAAAAACGGGTAATAAAACCCAGTGGGCAGACGGTCATCCTTCTGCTGAACTGCTCCGGGAATGTATCCATGCACAGAAACTGTTTGTTTTCACAGAATCTGCGGATTCTGACGCAATCCATGGCTGCTTCTATTTTGCCCTGGAACAGGATCCGTCCTATGCACAGATTGAGGATGGAAACTGGCTGTCCGATACTCCTTACGGTGTGATCCATATCGTTGCAAGTGACGGACAGATACACGGATTCCTGCGAAAAGTACTGGATTTCTGTGAACCGCAGATTTCCCATCTGCGTATTGACACCCACCATGACAACAAGATCATGCAGCACGTTCTCTCCAAAAACGGATTTCACCAGTGCGGCATCATCCATCTTGCAAACGGTGACCCGCGTCTTGCCTACGAGAAATGCTGATCCGGCTCATGTTTTGATCCCTGTGCCGCTTTCTGCACGCAAAAAGCTCCCCGGCTTTGTCCCTGCGACATTGCCTGAGAGCTTTTTCTGTTTTTCTTTTTATATTTCTCTTTTTATTTCTCTTTTTTATTTCTGCTGTTATTTTGCACGGAATCTTGCCAGGAAATCTTTTGTCCTTGCATTCTGCGGATTCTTAAAAATATCCGAAGGACTGCCTTCTTCACAGATGACGCCGTCCGCCATATAAACAACATGGTTGGAAACATCCCTTGCAAATGCCATCTCATGTGTAACAACCAGCATAGTCATACCTTCATTTGCCAGTCCACGCATAACTTCCAGTACTTCACCTACCATCTCCGGATCCAGTGCGGAAGTCGGCTCGTCAAAGAGCAGGATCTCCGGTTCCATCGCCAGGGCACGTGCGATCGCCACACGCTGCTTCTGTCCGCCGGAAAGCTGACGAGGCTTTGCGTTAATGTATGGATTCATGCCGACCTTGGTCAGATACTGCATGGCCTTTTCTTTGGCTTCTTCTTTGTTCCGCTTCAGTACCTTGGTCTGTCCGATGATACAGTTTTCAAGAACAGACATATTGTTGAACAGATTAAAGGACTGAAATACCATGCCGACTTTTGCACGGTATGCTGCTGCATTAACCTTTTTATCCACCACACTGTCTCCATGGAATACCACATCGCCGGTCGTCGGTGTCTCCAGAAGGTTGATGCAGCGCAGCAGCGTTGATTTTCCGGAACCGGAAGAACCGATGATCGATGTCACATCACCCGGATGTACGGCAAAATCAATGTCTTTGAGAACGGCATTGGCGCCAAAAGATTTGGACAGGTGTTTTACTTCCAGAATCGCCTCTTTACTCATTTGTCTCTTCCTCCGTTCACATCGGTTTCGATGTTTCTTTCTTTGTCAAAACTTCCATCCCCCGGATAGCTGTAATTGCCGCTTGTGTGAGCAAGCTGATCGGTCGTTGCCAGGTCAAAACTTGCCGGTCCGTCCAGTTTGGACTCCCAGAAACGTAAGAGTCTTGAAAATACAAAGGTCATGATCAGATACAGGATCATCGCTACGGTCATTGCCTCAAACCACCAGTAATACGCTCCTGCCGTCTGTTTTGCCGCATAGTATAACTCAATAACACCGATAACGGACAGTACAGAGGAGTCCTTGATGTTGATGATCAGGTTGTTGCCGATCTGCGGAATGATGTTTCTGAGTGTCTGTGGGAAAATGACATACATCATCGTCTGAAAATGTGTCATACCGATGGCTTTTGCACCTTCGGTCTGTCCCGGATCGATCGATAAAATACCGCCTCGCACCGTCTCTGCCATATAAGCTCCGGTGTTGATTGATACGATAAAGAACGCTGCAAACCACATGCCCATGGTAATGCCAAGATACTGCATCGCACCAAAATAGATAAACATCGCCTGTACGATCATAGGCGTTCCACGGAATACTTCTACATAAATATTCAGAATCAGCTTTACAAGGAACAGAAGTGCCCTTTTAACAATGTTATCCTGTTTAGAAACCGGTATTGTCTGCACGATGCCGACTGCAAAACCGATCAGACATCCGACAAATGTTCCGACCAGTGCGATCAGAAGTGTACTCCCTGCTCCCCGAAGGAAGGAGGCACTGTAATGTGTAACCAGATAAACGACTCTCGCCCAATAATCTGTTGGTAAAGTACTGCTCATAATATACTTCCTCCCAAATGTGCTTATTCAGACAATGGCTGTACAGAAATCGCCTCGTTCATCATCTGCTCATAGTCTTCTTTTGTCATCTTTTCCAGAACACTGTTGATGTCGTCAACCAGTTCCTGATTGCCTTTCTTTACAGAAATACCGATATTGATCTCTTCGTCAGACACCTGATAGTTGTCATCAGCAGATGAGAAATCCAGCATTTCCATATCCGGATAAGCCACACATGCTGCCATTGCCGTCGGCTGGTCGGTACAGATCAGGTCACATGCTCCGGATTCCAGAGATACCAGCATGGTTCCGGTTGTCTCATAAGCCGGCAGTTTGTTTACATCTTCGATCTGGTCAAGGCAGGTATCATACCATACGGTGTTGATCTGGGAAGTAGCCGTTGCCCCTTTTAAGTCTGCCAGGCCTTTTGCATCTTTATATGGTCCGTCCTTTTTTACCAGTGTTACGATGGATGCGTAATAGTACGGATCTGTGAAATCTACGGATTCCAGACGTTTTGCGGTGATAGACTGTCCTGCGATCGCACAGTCAATGGCTCCGGAACTTACGGATGTCGGAAGGCTGTCCCAGTCCATCTTTACGATCTCCAGATCCCAGCCAAGTTCGTCACAGATGTGTTTTGCCATCATAACGTCATAGCCGTATGCATAATCCGAAGAACCTGAAATCGGAACGGCTCCGTTGGAATCATCGCTCTGTGTCCAGTTGTACGGTGCATAGGCACATTCCATGCCGACACGCAGGGTTTTCTTTTCCCCGGAATCTGCTGCTGCCGCATCGCTTCCTGCTTCGCTCTCTGTCTTGCTTCCATTATCTGTGGATTCTGCCTGTTTGCTTCCGCATCCTGCCATAGACATACTTACTGCTGCTACGAGTACTGCTGCTAATACTTTTTTCTTCATTGTTCCGCTCTCCCTTTCTATATGGAAAATCTGCCGTGACAGTTTCCCTGCATATTTTATCAAGTCGAATCTTCTCCGACTAACAAAAAATGACAGAGAAGTCCAGAATCCGACCTCTCTGCCTTCTTGTTATGATAACGCAGGCCTGCTACTTTGTCAAGCTGTCGTGCGATTTATCAGTTAAAAAATCTTGCTCCGATATAGCCGGTCTGACCATTTACGGAAACCTTGTACCAGCCACCTTCATCTGCCAGGAACTGTACCGTTGTACCGGCATCAAACTGACCAATGATATTGTCCCCGTAGTCCGGGTAAGAACGCATGTAGCATGCGGCATTGATCGTCATATACTGTGGCTGCGGTGCTTCTGTCTCCGGTGTGATCACCTCTGCCTGCTGAGAATCATCGTAGCTGTAATCATAACTGTTGCTGTTGCTGCTGCCACTGTATGTATTATCACTGTTCTGTCCATTCTGTGCAGTGCCATCATCATACGAACTGCTGCCATCCGAAGAATCGCCTGTATAAGTCTGCCCGGAGGTAGATGCCTGACTTTCCGTTGCCTTTTCTGTACTCTTTTCCGTACTCTTCTCCGTCTGCTTTTTCGTTTCTTTTTCCGTCTGCTTCTTTGTCTCTTTTTCTGTCTGTTTCTTTGTTTCTTTTTCTGTTTCTTTCTTTGTCTCTGTCTGTGCCTGTGTATTTTTCTGGATCAAAGCCGGCTCATCTTTTCCATTGACTGCGGATGAATAAATCTTCAGTCCCAGAATCGAACCACCGATGATCAGTATTACGACCACACCCACCAGAAAATAGCGCAGGTTATCGGATAACCATTCTTTAAAATCTCCCATAGGTTGCCTCCTTATCCCTTGTTTCTGTGTAATCATCCCGTACTTTTCGTACCGAACCGCTACATTTTTACATTTTCTAAGTATAACATGCTTTGTTTTGCAAATCCAGAGAAATATTTTTCCAAAAGAAAAAGAATGGAACCTTTCCTCCCATTCTTTCTCTGCATGAATTAAAATGCCGTTTTACAGTTCGTTTCCGTTCGGTGTGCCTTTCAGATAACTCAGGGCATTGTCCAGTGTCACTTCACTGATTGCTGCCAGTGCTTCTTCGGTAAAGAATGCCTGATGGGATGTCACCATAACATTCGGGAAGGATAACAGTCTTGCAACGGTAGAATGCTCCAGGATCGTCTCGGACATATCTTCGTAAACAGAACCGTTCTCTTCTTCGTATACATCCAGACCAACGGCAAAGAATTTATTCTCACGGATTCCCTGGATCAGATCGTCCGTCTTGATCAGGCCGCCTCTTGAAGTGTTGACCAGGATCACACCGTCTTTCATTTTCTGGATCGTGTCAATGTTGATCATGTGATGTGTCTCTTCCATCAATGGGCAGTGAAGGGAGATCAGGTCAGACTGTGAAAGCAAAGTATCCAGATCTACATATTCCACGAAATCCAGAGCTTTATTCGGGTACATATCATAGCCGAGTACTCTCATGCCAAAGCCGTGGCAGATGCGTGCCATCGCAGCACCAATCTTTCCGGTTCCAACGATACCGGCAGTCTTTTTGTAGAAGTTGACACCCATCAGTCCGTTCAGGCTGTAGTTGTTCTCACGTACTTTGATGTACGCTTTGTGGGTGTGGCGGTTTGCGGTCAGAGCCAGTGCCATCGCATGCTCTGCGACTGCCTCCGGTGAGTAGCTCGGTACGCGTGTAACGGTCATGCCGTAGCCTTTTGCCCGCTCAAGGTCTACGTTGTTGAAGCCTGCACAGCGCATCAGGATCAATTTTACCTTGCATGTATTTAAAATATCGATTGTCTCCGCACTCAAGTCCATATTTACGAATGCACACACAGCTTCATAACCGGCAGCCAGCATTGCTGTCTGAGGAGTAAGATTCGGCTCAATGTATACAACATCCAGATCTTTGTATTCTTCTTTGTCCAGATAAGCATCAAAAGATTTTATGTCATAACTTTTCGCACCAAAAAACAAAATTTTCATAATTTTATTGCCTCCTTTTCTTTTCTTGTTAGTATGAACTTACAGCCATATTATATACAAAAAGCAGGATAATGTAAAGGAAACAATTTCTCATCTGGCACCTCTTTCATCCGCCGGGAGCTATATCAGATGCAAGGTCATATCCCGTCACTGATAAATGAGGTCTATTTTGCGGCTGCTGCCAGGATCTCTGCCGCTTTCTCATAACCTAACTTTGCGGTATTCAGGCAAAGGTCATAATGATTACGGTCACCCCAGGTTTTTTTTGAAAAATAATGATAATAATTGCCTCTCTGGACATCTTTTTTATGTAATTCCGTGACCGCATTGCTCTGTGCAACACCATCCACTCTTATGATGCGTTCTGTTTTTGCATGCTGGTCGCTGCTGTAGATAAAGACATTTAAAAGTTCTGTTTTATCTTTCAAAATTTCAGCTGCACATCTTCCAAGAAAAATACACGGTCCTTCGGACACCAGCTGACGCATGACTTTTGCCTGTGCTTCATAAATCTCATATGGTTTTGTGATCTTATCAAAATTAGTGGCATAACTGGTTGCCATTGCAATGCTGTACAGGATGCTTCCCATACGTTTCTCGTCGTAATCTTTCATCATGCCAAGGTCGATGCCGTATTTTTCGCTGGCAAGCACCAGCAGTTCACCGTCATAAAACGGGATTCCAAGCTTCTCTGAGAGAAGCTTTGCGACCTCACGGCCGCCGCTTCCATATTCTCTGTCAATTACGATCGTTTTTCCTCTCATTATGCCCGCACCTCACTTTGTTCAAACTGGCTGGTATACAGATCTGCATAGAATCCGCCTTTTGCCAGAAGTTCTTCATGATTTCCCTGCTCTACAATATCGCCGTCTTTCATAACCAGAATGATATCAGCATTCTTGATCGTAGAGAGTCTGTGTGCGATCACAAAACTGGTACGTTTCTGTGTCAGCTGATCCATTGCCCGCTGTGTCAGAAGCTCTGTTCTGGTATCAACACTTGAGGTTGCCTCATCAAGAATCAGCATCGGACTGTTCTGGATCATTGCCCTTGCAATCGTGAGCAGCTGTTTCTGTCCGGCTGAAATCGAAGTATTGTCTGTTAAAATGGTATCATACCCCTGCGGCAGTGCTTTGATAAAGCTGTGGATGCCGCACGCCCTGCAGGCACTTATCATCGTTTCTTCGGATACGTTGTCATTATTATATAGAAGATTCTCGCGCACACTGCCCTCGAACAGCCAGGTGTCCTGAAGCACCATGCCGAATTTTCTGTGAACATTTTCTCTTGTCATATCTTTTGTATCCACACCGTCAATCGTAATGCTGCCGCCGGTCGGTTCAAAGAAACGCATCAGCAGGTTGACCAGCGTCGTTTTTCCGGCACCGGTCGGACCGACAATGGCTGCCTTCTGTCCCGGTTTTACATGGACGGAGAAATCGTGGATGATTTCTTTGTCCGGCACACTCGGATAAGCAAATTTTACATGTGAAAATACCACATCACCTTCGACTTCTTCTATATTTGCCATCTTTGCAGACTCATCTTCCAGCTCTTCCTCGGAAAGGAATTCAAAAACCCGCTCAGAAGCAGCTGCTGCAGACTGGATGTTTGTCATACCCTGTGAAATCTGACGCAGCGGCTGTTCAAACAGACGCACATAGATCAGGAATGCCGTGATCACACCAAAAGTGATCTGACCTTTCATAACGAGCAGGGCACCGATGATGCAGACTGCTACATATCCAAAGTTTCCGATAAAAGTCATCAGCGGCTGCATCAGTCCGGATAAGAACTGTGATTTATAGTTTGCCGTCCTGACAGCTCCGTTTAATTTTTCAAAACGTTCTCTGACCTGTTCCTCTGCTCCGGAAATGCGGATCACATCATGTCCTGCATACATTTCCTCAATGTAGCCGTTCAGCTCACCAAGGCTTCTCTGGCGGTCGGTGAAGTACCGCTGGGAGTGTTTCATGATCATTACCATCAGCACCAGACCGAGAAGTGTTGACACAACGGTAGTCGTTCCGAGGATCCAGTTGGTGTAGTACATCATGATCAGACAGCCGATAAACTGTGCCACTGCTGATACGATCGCTGCAAGGCTGTTGGAAAATGCCTGGCCGATCGTGTCCACATCGTTCGTCACACGGGAGAGCACATCCCCATATGAATGTTCTGAGAAATACTTCAGTGGCAGGCGGTTGATCTTTCCGTCAATATCTTTTCGCATACGCTTGGAAAGTTTCTGTGTCACCGTTGCCATGATAAAGTGCTGTGAGAAACTGCACAGGGCACTGATCAGATACAGTCCGAGAAGAAAAACTGCCACTTTGAAGATGCCGTTCATATCGATGCCGTCATCCTGATGGGCTGCCCGGAACTCATCGCTCAAACGGATGTTGTTCATGATATTCTGTGCAAGCTCGGAGTTTTTGTCCGTCAGGTCGAGATTCTGAAAATCAATACTTGACGGATCGGTTCCCTCCGGCAGATAGTCCATGATGTTTATCTGTCCGGACTGGATCTGTTTCTGGATGTCTTCCTGGACGGCCTCGCTGGAAATCCCACCGTTCAGTCCATTGTATATATAATCTGTTATCTTACTGATCTGATTCGGTCCTGCGATCGTCAGAACTGCACCTAATGCCGCCATGATCAGTGCAAATAAGATGATACCTGCTTCCTTTTTGCAGTAAGAGAACAGATTGCTCAATGCGGCTTTCAGATTCTTTGGTTTTTGTCTTTTTTTATGCATGATTCCGCATCTCCTTTACGCAAGTTCCGCTTTTGAAAGCTGAGATAAAGCAATTTCCTGATAAACTTCACAGTTTTTCATCAGTTCTTCATGAGTTCCGATACCTGCCATCTTTCCGTCATCGAGCACGATGATCTTGTCGGCATGGCGGATCGTTCCGATACGCTGTGCCACGATCACGCAGGTCGTATCTTTCAGGTCGGTGGAAAGCCTTCTTCGCAGTTCTTTATCCGTTTTGTAATCCAGGGCGGAGAACGAATCGTCGAAGATCAGGATCTCCGGATTTCTGGCAATCGCACGGGCGATCGAAAGCCTCTGTTTCTGACCTCCGGAAACGTTGCCGCCGCTCTGTGCGATGTGGCTGTCCAGGCCTTCTTCCATTTTATCGACAAATTCCTGTGCCTGAGAGATATCGACGGCTTTCTGTACATCTTCCTCGGTAATCGCATGTGCCGCCTGACCAAAAGCAATGTTTCCTTCGATCGTATCGGAGAACAGAACGGCTTTCTGTGTAACATATCCCATCTTATCGTATAGTCCGCGGAAACTGTAGTCTTTTACGTTTTTGCCGTCAATCAGCACTTCGCCTTCACTGGCATCGTAAAGCCTTGCTGTCAGTCCGGCCAGTGTTGATTTTCCGGAACCGGTCGCACCGATGATGGCAAGTGTCTCGCCTTTATTCACCTGGAAACTGATGTGTTCCAGGCAATTCTCAGCAGCACCCGGATAGCGGAAGGATACGTCGTGAAAGGTAATGCTTCCTTTTTCTGCCATCTCTTTTCCGTCGTCTTTGCCTTCTCTGACTGCGACTTCGGAGTTCAGCACTTCGTTGATACGTCCTGCGGATACCTGTGCTCTTGGCAGCATGACAAAGATTGCAAGCAGCAGTACAAATGCCATGACCACATACAGTGCATAGGAATTAAATGCCACCACATCACCGAGCATATCAGCTCTGGAACTGATGGCAGTGAAAATTTCGGTCATCGTTCCGTTTAACGGGATTGCGATGTCATCGACCAGTTTTGCTCCCAGCCAGTAAATGCCAAGGGACAATGCACTCTGCACAAAGATCATAACCGGGAACAGAAATGCCATGCCACGCATGGTGAACATCTGCGTTTTCATCAGATTTTCGTTGACCGTCTCGAATTTGTCTTCCTGATATTTCTCGGCATTGAATGCACGGACCACTTTCAGTCCGGTCAGATTCTCGCGTGTCACACGGTTGACATCATCGACCTGCTTCTGCACGGTCTTAAATTTCGGAAGCAGCACTGCCATCAGTGTTCCGATCACGACCACGATCAGTACGACTGCGGATGCCGTCAGAACGGATAACTGCCAGCTCTTGCCGACGATCTTCACGATCGCCCACGCTGCCATGATCGGTGCTTTGATCATCACCTGCAGTCCCATGGCTACGACCATCTGGATCTGCGTGATATCGTTTGTCGTACGTGTGATCAGGCTCGCCGTAGAAAACTTGCTGATCTCTCCTGCTCCGAAATCAAATACCTTATGAAATACTTTTCCTCTGACATCGTAGCTGAAATCCGCTGCGATCTTTGCAGCCAGATAGCCGACGATCACCGCCAGCAAGGCACTTCCCAGTGCACACGCCAGCATTTTTCCGCCTGATAACAGATAATCTGAGATCGCATTGCTCTCAGAACTGATCAGAACGGTGATCTCTTTTGTGTAGTCCGGCAGTTTCAGATCCAGAAACACCTGACCTGCGATCAGAAGAACTGCAAGAAATGCAAGTCCTTTGTCCTTCTTTCGCATATCTTTCAACAAATGCCACATATGATTCACCTTTCTTTCTTCTTTACCTTCCAGTCTTTTCCGGTAATTTTTTATGCTTGTTCTTTGTCATGTTCCACCGACCAGACACTGACCTGATAAGCGATCAGCCGCTTTCTCCACGCCGGATCATCCAGCGTACTGCGTCCGGTATCGGTGACGCGTTTCATCACATAATGCATCAGAATGGAATTTACGGAGAGAGCTGCCATCTCAAAATCCATCTCTTTGACCTCCCCCGCCTCCATCTTTCTTTGCAGCAGTGTCGGCAGCCACGGAATCCGGTTCTTCCAGATGCTTTTGATCTCTTCTTCTGATAAAAATTCCCGGACACTGTTCTCACGCATCATCATGCGGATAAATTCCAGATGCTCATCGATCACCGCCATAAAGTTGATATAGGCTGCATCCAGTGCCGCACAAAGCGGCAGTTTCTCGTATGCATCCTGCTTTTCCGGCTCCTGAAGCTCCTGGAACATTTCCTTCATATTTCCGGTGATGACTTCTTTGAAAACTTCTTTTTTTCCATTTGGGAAATAGTGATACAGCAGTCCGTCTGCCAGATCCACGCTGCGGTTAATCATACGGACCGTCGTGCCTTTATAACCATTTTGTGCAAACAGATGTTGTGCCGATTTGAGCAGTTTCTGTCTGGTCGCCGCTGCCTGTTCCTGTCTCTGGTTTCTTGTCTCCTGACTGCTCATTTTCACACCTCCTGGTAACCTTATTGACTTTTTTTCTCATTGATCTGTCTTGTTTTTCGTTCAACATTTGTTCAACGAGAATATAACACCCACCCACATCACTGTCAACAACTTTATGTTTTTTTCATTTTCTTTATACTTTGTTGTTAAGTAAAAATTGTTCACTTTTTTCTCACATTTTTTTCTTATTATAACGTAGCATTTTTCTATGCCTTATGCTAAAATAGCTACGATTTAACAAAAATTAAGATTTTCTTAAGATATTTCGTACGCTTCGTACAATTTATTCTGGAGGTTTTTATTTATGAAGAAAAAGATTGCTATGTTATTATGTACTACCCTTTTCAGTGCCGCCGTACTCACTGGCTGCACAAATCTGGATAATGCCGGTACAACGGCCTCTTCCCGCTCTGCTGCCGATGCAGTCGTTACAACGGAAAGTGCCGCAGAATCCGAAACCGCTGCCGGGTCTGAGACAGCCGTTGACAAAACAGAGGCTTCTTCTGAAAATGCAGAAGCAACCGAAGCTGCTTCTGATATTTCTGATACCACCGTTGCCGGATGGCAGTTTGTAGTAGAAAAGCTGGAAAAGAACAAATCTCTGGAAAACGTCAGCGTGGACCTTGGTTACACCGGCGTTGAGACAAATGATTATGTGAAGGAAGCTTCTGACGGAAACGTTTATTATCTGATCAAAATGCAGATCAACAAAGATGGCAGCACCGAAGCCATCGACTGGGCTTCCCTGAAACTGACCGACAGCGACGGAAACGAATACACCCGTATCGACGATGAGTTCCTGACCAACCTCGGCATGATCCGTATGGCAGGCACCAGGCTGAACTTTGGTTCCAACGAAGGCTGGATCGCTTTCGAGATCAAAGAGGATGCTTCCGGTCTTACCTTATCTTACCCGTTTGAATCCGAAACTTATTCCTGTGAATTACCGGATCTTCAGTAAGGAGGAGCATGACTATGAAAAACAAAGTACTTTTATCCTGTCTTTGTATCGGTGCACTGACGGCTTCTCTGCTCGCCGGCTGTTCTTCCGCCGGTTCGACCTCGGAAACAGCAAACAGCAGTGAAACAGAGAGCATTTCTTCGGGAGCAGCTTCCGAAACCGCTTCTGAAAGCGAATCTACAACGACCGCTACTGCTTCTTTTGCTTCTCTTGAAAAAACAGATCTGTTCGCACAGCAGGACAGCATCGATGAGGCATTGCAGCAGGAAGCTTCTGCCGGATATTCTTTCGAAGAGCCAAATGTGATCATCAATCCTTACGGCAATTCTCCGCTGACTGCCGTTGCCGCTTTCCACACGGACAAAGAGCTTGGCGGCACGATCACCGTCAAAGGAAAAGATGCAAAAGATGACATCACCGGAACTTTTGAGTCTGCAATGGATCACCTGGTCCCAATCTACGGACTTTACAATGGCGATACGACCGAAATTGTCCTGACACTTGAGGATGGCACTTCCACAACTCTGGAAGTCACGACAGAAAAAACGGAGATCAACGTCGGCACGATCGAGGCAACCATGACCGATGATTCTGCCTATGATTACTCCAATCTGACGTTTGTCTGCTCTTCTGCCGGTATGCTCTACGCACTGGACAGTGCCGGTGACATCCGCTGGTACTTCGCAGATGGCGGTGTCCTTGGCGTTCATCAGTTGCAGAACGGTCATCTGATGATGCCGACTTCTTTCCTTCTGAAGAGCATGTACTACAAAGCAGGGCTTCAGGAAATTGATCTGAGCGGCAAGATTTACCATCAGTATATGATTCCGGGCGGTATGCACCATGATTTCCAGGAACTGCCGGACGGCAATCTGCTGGTTGCCGGAGACAGTCCGGATCTTTCCACCGTAGAAGATTACGTGGTCGAGATCGACCGTGAAAGCGGCGAGGTTGTCTGGGAATTTAACGCTGCCGATGTAATCGGCAAAGAAGAAGGACAGTCCGCTTCGATCGCAACCGACGGTTCCGATGAGATTGACTGGTTCCATAATAATTCCCTGTGGTACGATGAGAAAAATGATCTGGTCCTGCTTTCTGCCCGCCATAAAGATGCGATCATCGCCATCAACAAATCTGACAAATCCCTTGCCTGGATTCTCGGTGATCCTACGGATTGGGACGGTGTAGATGAGAAATATTTCTTCACTCCGACCGGTGCTGATTTCGAGTGGCAGTACGCACAGCATCAGATCACCATGCTGGACAACGGCGATATCATGATGTTTGACAATGGTACTGCAAAAGTAAAATTAAGCGATAACGACAACCGTGTTTCCGGCGATGATATCTACTCCAGAGCTGTCGTTTACCACATCAATACCGATGATATGACGATCGAGCAGGTCTTTGAGTATGGAAAAGAACGTGGACCGCAGTGGTATTCTGACTGGATCTCCGGTGTGATTTCCCTTGACGGCACAAAAGAGCAGCTCTGGATCACAGCCGGTTCCAACCTCTATGACGAAGAAAACAACCGCTACGATCACTATCCTACCGATATGATGAAACAGGGACTGACCAAACGCACCCACATCGACCAGGTATCAAACGGCAGCCTCGCCTACGAAATCCTGATCTCCGGTGACACTTACGCATCCCTGACTTACCGTTCTCTCCGCCTGCCGCTCTATACCGAAGGAGCCACTCTTGACGTAAACGCAAAAGGGGAGCTGCTTGGAACACTCGGCGAAACTGCCACCGCAGATTACACGGCAGCTCTTGAAGATGCCGCAGCGCTTCCGGAGGGATGGGAGTTCACTCTGGATGATGCGAAATTCTCCTTAAAAGGTGCTTACACCACAGACAAAGCTTCCGATGCACTGGAAGATGCTTATGTGATCTTAGTAAGCGGAAACGAAATGAAAGCTTACTCTCTGACACAGTACGGCACAGACGGCGATGATGCAACAAAAGTTACCGTTTCCGGATGGGTTTCCCCGGTTGGCCTGGAAGGCAAGACCTGGGATATCTACCTCTCCATTGACGGACAGGTTTACGGAAGCGGACATTCGATTGCGTTATAACGTTTTACTCCACCATTATAAAAAGCACCCGCTGTATCTCACAAAACGAGATATAACGGGTATTTTTTCGTACATCAGATGTGACGTACACAGAATGCACGAGGTATTCTTGAATTCTTGAATTTTATTTTCTTTCTAACATTCCCACTGATATTTTTTCAGCTCCACATGATTTCGATCTTTCAGTCCTACTCCTTCTTCTTCCAGCAGAAATCTCTGTTCCTGCCATCCCGGTGCAAGTCTTCCTACATGATTCACGACTCTGTGGCATGGAAATTCGCCATAATATTCTGCATGCGAAAGCACGCGTGCCACAAGCCTGGCATTTTTCTCACGTCCGATCAGTCTGGCGATCTGCCCGTAAGTTGCCACCTTTCCTTCCGGGATTTCTTCCACCACCGAGAGCACTTCATAAGCAAAATCATCCGTTAATTTTGTGCGTGCTTCCATTTCTGCCCTCTCACTTTCTCCTGGCTTCAACGCAGATCTATTCTTTTACCAGGTCGTAATCTTTCAGGCAGCGTTTCAGTCCGTCCAGCACATCGCTGAAAAGGATTCCCTGTTCTTTTGCTTTTGTACAGTCCATCCACAGATTATGTGCCGGCGGCACTTCTTCTGGTTTCCTGTCACTTTTCAGAAACCGCAGCATTTCACTGCTGATATCGTACATGGTCTGCTCTGTCTCACTGCCAAAATTGTAAACGCCTCCCGGAAGTGCAAAAATCTTCGGCATATTTTCCGCAACTTCCCGAAGATAGGTGATTCCCCGATACTGTTTTCCAAACGTCAGAATCTGCTTTTCGTTTAACAGCATACGAAGATAATTTGACCTCTCTGCCGGATAATCATACATCCACTCTGCCCTTAACATCACCGCATCCGGCTTCACATCCAGAACCCGCTGCTCCATCTCCAGTTTATGCCTGCCGTAAACATTGCATGGACTGGCGTCTTCCTCCCTGTACGGTCCTTCACTTTCGCATCCGCGGTATACTTGATCCGAACTGAAACAAATCAGTTTCCGCTCCTTTGCTGCTTTCGCAAGAAACCATGGCAGACGCACATTTGCTTCATAAGATGCTTCCGGATCTTTTTCACACGTCCCGACATCCGAAATTGCTGCCGTGTGAATGATAACGTCTGCTCCGCTTTTCTCAATCATGTTTTGGATCTGTTCTTCGTCCATACCTCGCATGGATGGTGCCGCAACCGTATCATCCAGATCCTGCATCAGACACTTGCCCACAAAACCATGAGCTCCTGTGATTAATATTTTCATGCTATCGCTCGCTTTCTGTATTCTGACAACAGCCAGTTTAATCGTTTCGATTCTTACATACACACATAAGAAATAGCCGCCCTGTCCCTGCAAAATATAGTCTGTATTCTAGCACAAATCACTATTGCGGATACTTCAAGTATCACTTACTAACTGTCCTTATAATCAAATTATATATTTTAAGAATGTTTTTGTCAATATATTTATCTAAAAAGAAAATATTGTAATGAAATACTTTTTCATGTTATACTTTATTGAAAGCAAATTCATTTAAACGAATATAATACATTTGTTTAAACGAATTTAAGAATAAAAGAATGGTTTCGTACTGACAAATGGAATAGAATACTGCTATATTAGTGGCTTTATGATGTACCCATTTATGACATTGAATGATGATACTGAAATTACCCATTCCGAAATGAAACCTGACGGAACAGTAAAAGTATATATCGAAACTCCGGATAACACCGGTGGATTTCATAATGCTACCTGCTGGCTTCCAGAATACAAATGGGAAGATATCAAAGGCTATAGTGAATCGGAAATGAGTTATTTCAAACAATTACTTCGAAATAATGCTCACCTTATCATTGAGTTCTCACAGGAGGGGGGCATTCTGAATGCCGCAACTTCTTAGAATCGGACCATACACCATTTATTTCTGCTCTAATGAAGGAGATCCATTAGAACCAATCCATGTTCACATTTCAGAAGGACGTGCTACTTCTACTGCTACCAAGCTCTGGATCACAAGTACCGTAAAGGTTATCCTTTGCAATAATAATTCTAAGATTCCAGAAAAAATATTAAAGAAGTTGATGCGAATGGTAGAAGCCAACAGTAATGATATTATAGCTGAACGGCTTAATCGTTTCGGAGAAATTCGCTATTTATGTTAATTTTACAATCACTTAAAAGGATCATTTGCAGCAGCAGGCAAAATAAAAAACGTTAGTCAAATGTTAGTCAATCACGAAAAAGAGCACCCTTTCACAGGATGCTCTTTCTTTCATTTTTGCCGTATTTCCGGGCTTTTTCTGTCAAGCTGGAAAAGGGACTTGAACCCTCGACCCCTTCATTACGAGTGAAGTGCTCTACCGACTGAGCTATTCCAGCATCAGTCAGCAGTAAAACTGCTGACTTTTATTATTATACATGATTATTGCTCATTTTGCAAGTATTTTCGCAAAATTATTTACAATCAGTACTCTTCGCTATAATTGTAATCATCACTATAGCTGTCACTGTAATCGTTGTAGCCAGAATCATCATAGGAATCATTTCCACTGTTATCTGTCGATGTATCCTGTGTTTCCGACTCTGTCTCAGTAACATCTGGGATATTATCATCCACATCTTTTCCGGCTTCTTCACCGTTCAACGTATAGTTTTCTTTGCTGACCGCACTGCCTTTTGAGAAGCCGCTGACTTCTTCGATGTGTGCGCTTCTCTGCTGCACACCTTCTGACGGCTTATAATTCTTTATACCGAACAGATAGTCATGAAGTCTGGTAACGTTCCATGACAGGGTAACCGGTACTTCCGAATCTCCGCTTAAATCACTGGTATGATGTTCGTATGGAAAGCCGCAGGTATCGCCTAACTGATAAGAAATCATGTTCATTCCCATTGAAACAATATCTGATTTGCTCAGGCTGGTCGAGATCATCGGGAACACATTGTCCATGATCGCGATCAGCGTTTTCATATCTGCCTTCTTTGCCTTGGCAACGATCTTTGCGATCAGTTCTCTCTGACGCTCGGTACGCTTATAGTCATTTCCTGCGGTATAACGGATACGGGTATATGCGACCGACTGTACACCATTCAGATGATACGTACCGGCAACCTCCGGCTCGATCCTTTCGTAGGATTTTCCGGTGATCTCCGAAGTTTCAACACAGTAGTTGTTCATATGTACCACTTCTTCATCAGTAAGTTCAAAATCAAAACCACCAAGCGCATCTACCACTTCCACCAGTGCATTCATGTTGACCGTCACAAAATCCGTGATATCCAGATCCAGATTCTGGTTCAGCATACTGATTGCCCATTTGTAACCACCATTTGCATAGGCTGCATTTGCCTTCGCATAGCGGTCCTCGCCGATGTTCAGATAGGTATCGCGGTATACCGATACCAGTTTTACCACTTTTGTGTCGTTGTTAATACTGGCAATAATGATCGTATCTGTATTCGTGTAATCCATATTGCCATCCCGGGAATCTACACCAAACAATGCAATATTGGTATAACCGTGCATAACTGCATTCGTCTCTACTTCTTCGTTAAGCTGGATATCTCCGGACTGGATCTTAACCGTATCAATATTCCCCAGTCTCTTTTCAAACTGAACATACAGAAAACCAAATGCCAGCAATGGGATCAGAATGATCAATTCCGTAATAAATAAAATCTTATGTCTGCGATATTTCTTATATGCAGAACTCTTCTTCAGTTTTTTACTTTTCTTCATGCCTTCCTCTCAGGCTGCATTTTGCAGCAGATTCAAATCATTGTTAAAAAGCCTACTGAATTATTATACACTATTTAATGAACCTGTCAATCGCCTTGTTTAATTCTTCGATTTCCTTCATATCCCCGGATTCAATGGCATCCACCAGACAGTGCTGGATGTGATCCTGAAGGATTACTTTTCCGGTATTATTGATCGCCGCTTTCACGGCGGAAAGCTGGATCAGCACCTCGCTGCAGTCCCTGCCGTTCTCCACCATTTTTTTGATGGACTCCAGGTGACCGATCGCACGTGAGAGACGGTTTAACACTGCTTTTGTATTTTCGTGGCTGTGCGTATGTGTATGCGTGACAACCGTTCCATCCTCCAGCACATGCGTGTGGCTGTGGGCATGTCCGCCGGAAGTCTGCTCTTTTGTATGGGCTTCTGGCTGCACGCCTTTTTTCTTTGTTTCCATAAAATTTTATCCTCCTGTAACCTGCCCCTTACTTCTGTTTTTCCCTCTTCCATTATCACTTTTTACATTGACCGGCAAACAGAAAACTCTGTACTCCCCCTGCTCTTACTTGCTGTTCTTACTGGCTGTCCTTACCGGTTAATCTTCACATCGATCTGCTGATACGGGATCTCGATCTGATTTTCGTCAAACCTGTATTTGATTTCTTCGGTGATCCGCCATTTTGCCGGGAAATAGTTTTCCGGTCTTACCCAGGCATGCCATCCCAGGATCACGCTGGAATCGCCAAGACTTTCAACCACCACTTCGATCTTCTCTTCTTTCAGGATTGCGTCATCCTTCATCAGAATATCCAGCAGGACCTTTCTTGCCTCATTGATATCGTTCCGGTAAGAAATTCCCACCTTTTCACGCAATTGCCGCTTATCCTGCCTGGAAATATTCGTCAGGCTGCTGTTGGTGATGATTCCGTTTGGAATCGACACGGTACGGTTATCGATCGTCAGAAGCGTTGTGTAAAAGAGATCCACCTTCACCACAGTTCCTTCATTTCCATGGGTGTCTTCGTGGATATAATCTCCGCTGACAAATGGTTTCATGAACAATAGAATAAATCCACCTGCAATATTCGAAAGTGATTCTTTTAACGCCAGCACAACGCCGACTCCCATCGAGCCGATCAGTGCAGCAACCGACGCTCCGGACACTCCGAGAAAGGTAGCCATGACTGCCACCACCATCACATACATGATAGCTTTCATGACAGAGAGCGTGAAGTTTGCGGATGCTGCTTCCATTCCGGCTCTTTCAAAAGACCGCCCAAAAATTTTCAGGATCAACTGAATGATCTTGCGGCAGATAAAAAATACAACCAGGACAATGACCAGTTTGATTCCCAGATCCAGAAGCCCCGGCAGTTTTCCCTGAAAATACTGTGTAAACTGATTGACTTCTTTTACACTTTCGGTCAGAGAATCTGCCGTATTCTGTGCTATTTGTTCCATCTGCTATTTCTCCTGCTGTTTGTTATGTCTGCTCTTTGCGGCCATTTTTCTGCCTCTTGTCTTGTTTTTTCTTTCTTCCTCAGCCTTCTCACTTTCCGCAATTTTGGCTTCCAGTTCTTCTTTGAGGCTCTTTTTCGGTGCTTTTTCTGCTGTCTTTGTTACTTTTTCTTCGCTTGCAGCTACCATCTCAAGATCTGCTTTTTTCTTAGAAGCAGCTTTGATCGAAGTTACTTTCTCACTGGTTTTCTTTGCAGCCGTTTTCTTTCCCGGTTCTTTTGCAGCAGCCACTTTCTTTTCGGCTGTTTTCTTTTCGGTAACTTTTTTCTCTGCTATTTTCTTTTCGGCTGTCTTTTTGTTGACTGCTCTTCCGGCTGCTGTCTTTGTATAAGAAAAGACCGTAATGCTCATCGGTGGAACCGTGATCAGGATTGAATCTGCCCTGTCATCACATTCTGATTTTTTGGACTGTTTCAGTCTCGGATTGCCTGTGCCGCTTCCTCCGAATTCTTTGCTGTCGCTGTTGAAGATTTCTTTATATTTTCCAGGATACGGAACGCCGATCTTGTGGTTTTCATAAGTCAGCGGTGAGAAATTGCAGACGATCAGCAGCGTCTCTTCTTTTTTCTTTGTGTTTCTGGTAAAGACTACCATATTTTCATTTGCAGAAATGTTATTGATCCAGGTAAATCCGTCCGGATCATAGTCCATCTCGTAAAGTGCCGGATGTGATTTATAAAATGCATTGAGTGCTTTGACATAATTCTGCATCTGTTTATGCTCGTCATACTGCAAAAGTTCCCATTCCAGAGAGCGGTCCTCTGCCCACTCATCGTACTGTGCAAAATCCTGTCCCATGAACAGAAGCTTTTTGCCCGGATGTGCCAGCATAAAGCCATAAGCAGCACGTAAGTTTGCAAACTGCTGCTCACGGTCACCCGGCATCTTGCCGATCATGGATGCTTTGCCGTGTACAACCTCATCGTGTGACAAGGTCAGAATATAATCTTCACTGTACGCATAAACCATACTGAACGTCAGTGCCCCATGATTTGCAGTACGGAAAATCGGATCCAGTGACATATAATAAATGAAGTCATTCATCCATCCCATGTTCCATTTATAGTCAAAGCCAAGACCCTCATCCTCAACGGCTCCTGTTACTTTCGGCCATGCTGTGGATTCTTCGGCGATCATCAGAACACCAGGCTCTTTCTGCTTAAAAATGGAATTGAGGTGATGGAAGAATTCGACTGCTTCCAGATTCTCGTTTCCGCCGTAGATATTCGGCACCCATTCTCCTTCGTTCTTTCCATAATCAAGATAGAGCATGGAAGCCACCGCATCCATACGGATACCATCAATGTGATACTTTTCTGCCCAGAACAGGGCATTTGCAATCAGGAAATTCTTTAC
The DNA here is from genome assembly GCA_905214675.1 of uncultured bacterium. Lineage (GTDB taxonomy): Bacteria > Bacillota > Clostridia > Lachnospirales > Lachnospiraceae > Hominisplanchenecus. The sequence continues at coordinate 18,204 of CAJMMS010000006.1, read as the reverse complement.
CTCCGGGCGGCCGTAATTGTAGATCAGTGTGCCCCAGTGCGGATGAGATCCTTTCCTCGGATCAAGATGCTCATACAGGCAGGTACCGTCAAAGGAAGCCAGTCCAAACGTATCACGCGGGAAATGTGCCGGTACCCAGTCCAGGATCACACCGATGCCCTGTGCATGCATATAGTCCATCAAATACATAAAATCTTCCGGTGTGCCGTAGCGGCTGGTCGGTGCATAATATCCTGTCACCTGATATCCCCAGGAACCGTCAAACGGATGCTCCATAACCGGCATCAGCTCGACATGCGTATATCCCATTTCTTTTACATAGTCTGCCAGCATCACAGCCAGTTCACGGTAATTGTAAAACTCCCTGCCGTCCTCCGGCTTGCGGAACGAGCCAAGATGTACTTCGTAAATGGACATCGGAGCCTTCTTGCTGTCCGTCTCTGTTCTCTTCTTTAACCATGCTTCATCTTTCCATATATAATGTTCAAGATTTGTGATCACCGATGCCGTGTTCGGGCGAAGCTCCGCGGCGTTGGCATACGGATCGGCTTTTAAGAACGTAAGTCCGCCTTTTGCCTTGATTTCGTACTTATAAAGCTGTCCTTCTTTCAATCCCGGAACAAACAGTTCAAAAATGCCGGAATCCCACAGCCGTCTCATCGGCAGCCGTCTGCCATCCCATAAATTGAAATCTCCGACCACGCTGACACGCATGGCATTTGGTGCCCACACTGCAAACAGAACACCTTCCACACCATCAATTGTCATCGGGTGTGCGCCCAGTTTATCATAGATGTTATAGCATATTCCCGCATTAAATTTCTTTGTATCTCTTTCTGTGATCTGTGGCTCAAAGCGATACGGATCCTCATATTCTACCAGATTTTCTTTTCCATCCGCTTCTCCAAAATCCACATGGTAATGATAGTCAGGAATGGTTTTCTCCGGAAGCAGGACTGAGAAAAATCCTTCCTCATCCTCCAGATCCATCGGATATTCCTCGCCACTGTCTTTTAACACCACCGTCACACTCTTTGCCGTCGGCAGAAACGTCTGGATCAGAATCCCTTCTTCTGTCACATGTGCCCCCAGAATGTCGTGCGGATGATCCTCCTCCGAATATACAATCCCCTCTACTGCTGCCCAGTCCATCATTTCATATAATTTGTTGTCCATAATCAGTAAACCCTCCCTTATGTATTTAAGCGGATATTCGCAATCCGCTTTGCTGCTTGCCCATAATGTTTCTCAAATTATGATACCTGCGGATTGTTCCATGCTTCGCACCCCTGGTATTATTATTCTATTTTAACACAAACAACTTCAGTAAAAAAGCAAAAAAATTATAACATATGCAGAAAAAGTCCGCTTCTTAATTTTGGCTCAAACCAGGTGGATTTCGGAGGCATCAGCATGCCGGCATCGGCTACGGCAAACAGTTCTGCCATGGAAGTCGGATACATGGAAAATGCCACCGCATCTTTCTGCTGCGTCTCTTTTACATGATCGACCATACGCTCCAGCTTAGACAGTCCGCGGATTCCGCCCACATACTTGATGCGTTTTGATGTTTTCGGATCCTGGATATCCAGATATGGCTGCAAAAATTCTCTTTGCAGATAAGCGACATCCAGACCTTCCACCGGATCATCTTTTGTAAGCTCTGCCTTTGCCGTAAGCTGATACCACTGACCGCTAAGATACATGCCAAAGGTACCCTTTTTCTGCGGATGATATGCCGCATTTACCGGCTGTACATCAAAAATTTTTGCTGCACTTTCCAGAAATCCTTCTCTTGTCTGTCCGTTCAGATCCAGCACGACACGATTGTAATCCATGACGTAAAGCTCCTCATCCGGGAATAACACCGACAGAAAATAATTGAATTCTTCGCTGCCGTCATAATCCGGATGCTGTTTTCTGCGAAGCTGTCCTACTTTGACTGCCGATGCTGCCCTGTGATGTCCGTCTGCGATATAAATTTTATCTATTTTTGCAAATGCATCTGCAATTACCGCAATATCTTCCGCTGCATCCACGCTCCAGCCTTTATGTCCGATGCCATCTTCCGAGACAAACGCAAACATCGGCTCCTGCCGTTTCACTTTTGCCGTCACCTCTGCGATCGTCTGATCTTTGCGATAGGCAAGAAAGATCGGACCGGTCTGTGCATTGCAGGTATCAACGTGCCGGATACGGTCCTGCTCTTTTTCTGCCCTTGTGTTTTCATGCTTTTTGATCACACCGTTTAAATAATCGTCGATCGATGCACATGCCACAAGTCCGGTCTGTGACCTTCCATCCATCGTCAGTTCATACAGATAGTAACATTTCTGCTGATCCTGTACAAAGGATCCTCTTTTGATCCAGTCCTGAAGCATATTATGTGCTTTCTGATAGACTTCCGGTGCATACATGTCCTGCTCTTCCGGAAACTGAGTCTCGGGGCGGTCGATTGCCAGAAAGCTTTCCGGTGCTTTTTTTACCTGTTCTCTTGCCTCTTCGCGACTGTAAACATCATAGGGAAGGGCTGCGATTTTGGATGCCAGTCCTTCCGCCGGATGTACGGCACAAAATGTTCTGATTTCTGCCATAATCATTCCTCCATCTCTGCACGGTCCGGGCGTTTTGGTTTATGATCCGCCTCTTCCGTACAGAAAAAGGCTGAAGCAGAAAACTGCAACAGCCTTTTGTCCTCTTGTTTTTCTTATTCTTTTGTTTTTTATTTGATCACTCTGACTCTCAGCACACCTTCGACTGCACGGATCTTATCCAGTACTTCTTCGGATGCCACGCTGTCCAGATCAAACAGAGAGTATGCATAATCGCCTTTGCTCTTGTTTACCATGTTTGCGATGTTGATATCCGATGTTGCAAAAATGTCGGTAAACTGTCCCAGCATATTCTTTACATTGCGGTGGTTGATCGCAATACGGTTTGCATGTGTGCACTCGCCCAGATTGCAGTTCGGATAGTTTACAGAATTGATGATATTTCCTTTTTCCAAGTATTCCATCAGCTCCTGAACTGCCATCTTTGCACAGTTGTCTTCGGATTCTGCGGTGGATGCACCCAGATGAGGGATAATGATCGCATTTTCCACACCTGCGGTTGTGGTATTCGGGAAATCGCAGACGTATTTCTTTACTTTGCCTTCTTTGAGGGCTTTTACAACAGCCTCTTCATCTACCAGCATATCACGGGCAAAGTTCAGGATCACGACATTTTCTTTCATCAGATCGATCGCATCCTGATTGATCATCTTTCTGGTGGAATCCAGCAGCGGTACATGGATCGTGATATAATCGCAGGTACGGTAAATATCGTCCACATCTTTGATGTGTTTTACGCCTTTGGAAAGTTTCCATGCCGCATCAACAGAAATGTACGGGTCATAGCCATATACATCCATACCCAGACGTTCTGCCACGTTTGCCACCTGGATACCGATCGCACCAAGTCCGATGATACCAAGCTTTTTGCCCATCAGCTCGCATCCTGCAAATTTCTTCTTTTCTTTTTCTGCCTTTTTTGCGATATCTTCGCTTCCGGCCTCGGATTTTACCCATTCCACGCCGCCGATGATATCACGGGAAGCCAGCAGCAGTCCTGCGATCACCAGCTCTTTTACGCCGTTTGCATTGGCTCCCGGTGTGTTAAATACAACGATACCTTTTTCTGCACATTTATCCAGCGGAATGTTGTTGACACCGGCACCGGCACGTGCAACTGCGTACAGGCCATCCGGCAGCTCCAGATCATGCATGGCAGCACTTCTTACCAGCACTGCATCTGCTTCTTCCATTTTCTCTGTTTTTTCGTAACCTTCTGTGAACTGATCCAGTCCTACAGAAGCGATCGGGTTTAAGCATGTATATTTCATTTTACAGATTCTCCTCTTCAAATTTCTTCATAAATGCTACCAGTGCTTCCACACCTTCATATGGCATTGCATTGTAGATACTTGCACGCATACCGCCAACGGTACGATGTCCTTTCAGGTTCTCAAGTCCGGCTGCCTTTGCTTCTTTTACAAATTTTGCATCCAGATCTTTGTCACCTGTGACAAACGGAACGTTCATCAGGGAACGGGACTCTTTCTCTACGGTTCCTTTAAACAGTTTGCTGCTGTCAAGATAATCATAAAGCAGTTTTGCTTTCTTTTCGTTGCGTTCTTTCATGACTTCCAGACCGCCCATTTTTTTCAGCCATTTGAATACCTTGCCGCACATATAAATGCAGTAGCAGTTCGGTGTGTTGTACAGAGAAGCTGCATCGGCATGTGTCTTAAATTTCAGCATGGTCGGTGTGCCTTCCAGTACATCATCCGTGATCAGATCTTCGCGGATGATGGAGATCACCATACCTGCCGGTCCGATATTTTTCTGAACGCCGCCGTAAATGATGCCGTATTTTGTGACATCGACCGGCTCTGACAGGAAGCAGGAAGAAACGTCTGCTACCAGTGTCTTGCCTTTTGTATTCGGCAGTGTTTTGAATTTTGTACCATAAATGGTGTTGTTCTCACAAATATATACATAGTCTGCATCCGGGCTGACCGGCAGATCGGAGCAATCCGGAATGTAGGAAAATGTCTTATCCTCAGAAGTTGCGATCTTGTTTACTTTTCCGTACTTCTGTGCCTCCTGGTATGCTTTTTTTGCCCACTGTCCTGTTACGATATAATCTGCAACTTTGTTTTTCATCAGATTCATAGGAATCATAGCAAACTGCTGTGAAGCACCGCCCTGCAGGAACAGCACTTTATAGTTATCCGGAATATGCATCAGATCACGCAGATCCTGCTCTGCTTCTTTGATAATATCGTCAAAGACCTGTGAGCGGTGACTCATTTCCATAACGGACATACCACAGCCCTTGTAATCCAGCATTTCTGCTGCTGCTTCTTTTAATACTTCTTCCGGTAATACGGCCGGACCTGCTGAAAAATTGTACACTCTGCTCACTTTCATATCCTCCTTGACTTCTCACTTTGTTGTGTGATGAGTTTTATAGCAAGTGCTGATGCCTGTTTTCAAAACTCCGCCAGATATCAGCACTTATTTTCTACACTTTACTATAGTACTTTGTTAAAAATTAGTCAAGCCTTTTTCCAAGTTCTGGAAAAAGGCTTACAGAACCGAATTTATGCTTCTTTATTCAGATCGTCCTGGTCAAATACATCCTCAATCGGTGCACCTGCCGGAACCATCGGAAATACTTTGTCGTCGCAGTCGATCACACAGTCGATCACAACCGGTCTGCCAAGTGCGATCGCTTTTTCAATAGCCGGTGCGACTTCTTCTTTTTTCGTTACACGGATGCCTTCTGCACCAAGTGCTTCTGCCACTTTCACAAAATCCACACCGTCATTGAGGATGGTCTGAGAATAACGTTTTCCGTAGAACAGTGTCTGCCACTGACGAACCATACCGAGTACATGGTTGTTGATGACAACCTGAATGATCGGGATGTTATATCTGGCTGCTGTTGCGATCTCGTTCATATTCATGCGGAAGCATCCGTCACCTGCGATATTTAGCACTGCTTTTTCCGGTCTGCCCACTTTGGCTCCGATCGCAGCTCCGACACCATAACCCATCGTGCCAAGTCCGCCGGAGGACAGGAAGGTACGAGGATCTTTGTAGCGGTAATACTGGGCTGCCCACATCTGATGCTGTCCGACGTCGGTTGTGATGATGGCGTTTCCTTCGGTTACTTTGTAGATCTGCTCGATCACATACGGGCCGGTCAGACCTTCTTCATTGTATTTCAGAGGATGTTTCTTGGAGATTGCTTCGATCTCATCGATCCACTCTTTATGCTGATGTTTCTCTACTCTCGGATTGAGACGTGCGAGTACTTCTTTGATATCACCGATAATGCTGCAGTCCACTTTGATATTTTTATTGATCTCTGCCGGATCGACATCGATCTGGATGATCTTTGCATTCTTCGCAAAACGGCTGGCATTTCCGATCACACGGTCACTGAAACGTGCGCCGACTGTGATCAGCAGATCACATTTTGTTACACCCAAGTTGGATGCTTTTGTTCCGTGCATACCGAGCATGCCCATGTAAAGCTCATCGGTACCGTCAAAAGCACCTTTTCCCATCAGGCTGTCTGCAACCGGTGCTTCTATCTTCTTTACAAACTCCATCAGTTCTTTGGAAGCTCCGGATGTCACCGCACCGCCGCCGACAAACACAAACGGCTTCTCGCTCTCATTGATCAACTCGATCGCCTGTGCCAGATCCTTTTCTTTGATATACTGTGTGCTACGTTCTACCGGGAACGGCTCTTCTTTGACATACTCGGTCTCTGCTGCGGTCACATCTTTTGTGATATCGACCAGAACAGGACCTGGTCTGCCTTCCTGTGCGATGCGGAATGCCTGGCGGATGGTATCTGCCAGTTTTGTGATGTCTTTTACAATATAGTTATGCTTTGTGATCGGCATCGTTACACCCGTGATGTCGATCTCCTGGAAACTGTCTCTTCCAAGCAGCGGAACGGCTACGTTCGCTGTGATGGCAACCAGTGGAATAGAATCCATATATGCCGTTGCGATACCTGTTACCAGGTTGGTTGCCCCAGGACCGGAAGTTGCCATACATACGCCGACTTTTCCTGTTGCTCTCGCATATCCGTCTGCCGCATGGGCAGCCCCCTGCTCATGGGAGGTTAAGATATGATTGATCTCTGAACCATGTTTATATAATGCATCGTATACATTTAAAATCGTGCCGCCCGGATAACCGAAAACAGTGTCTACGCCCTGCTCTTTCAGGCACTCGATTACGATTTCTGAACCATTTAACTTCATCCTGCTGTCCTCACCTTTACTTTTCTTACTGTTTTGTTTCTCTTATTTTGCCCAGGTATAGAATGTGCTCCGGCACATTCTCCGCCTGCGGTGGGTCGCCTTTGCGACATAATTCTGCACCACCGCAGTGCGATCCTGCGGAGCTTCAATTCTTGTTTCAGAATTATTTTTCTGAAACAAGAATCGCTCCGCGGTTGCCGGAGGTTACCATAGAAGCGTAACGAGCCAGATAACCGGTCTTTACCTTCGGCTCTCTCGGTGTCCAGCCAGCTTTTCTTCTTGCCAGCTCTTCATCAGAAACAGCCAGTTCCAGCCTGTTTTCCGGAATGTTGATCTTGATGATATCGCCTTCTTCTACCAGGGCGATCGGACCGCCGACTGCTGCTTCCGGTGATACATGACCGATGGAAGCACCTCTTGACGCACCGCTGAAACGGCCGTCTGTGATCAGTGCAACGGTAGATCCAAGTCCCATACCTGCGATCTCAGAAGTCGGGTTCAGCATTTCTCGCATACCAGGGCCGCCTTTTGGTCCTTCGTAACGGATCACGACAACATCGCCTTCTTTGATCTTTCCGGAGAGGATAGCTTCGCACGCATCTTCTTCACATTCAAAGACTCTTGCCGGACCTTCATGTACCATCATCTCAGGCACAACGGCAGAACGTTTTACAACGCTTCCGTCCGGTGCCAGGTTTCCTGTCAGGACAGCCAGTCCGCCGGTCTTGCTGTACGGATTTTCTACCGGACGGATGACTTCCGGATTTAAATTTACGCAGCCTTTGATATTTTCGCCTACGGTCTTTCCGGTAACGGTCATGCAGTCAGTGTGCAGCAGGCCAAGTTTATTTAATTCGTTCATAACAGCATATACACCGCCGGCTTCGTTCAGATCCTCCATGTAGGTCGGACCTGCCGGTGCCAGATGGCAGAGGTTCGGTGTCTTTGCACTGATCTCGTTTGCAAAGGTGATATCAAAATCCATGCCGATCTCATGTGCGATCGCCGGTAAATGCAGCATACTGTTTGTAGAGCATCCCAGTGCCATATCCACGGTCAGGGCATTTAAAATGGCATCCTCTGTCATAATGTCGCGTGGACGGATATTCTGACGGTACATTTCCATAACCTGCATGCCTGCATGTTTTGCAAGGCGGATACGCTCGGAATATACGGCCGGAATGGTTCCGTTTCCGCGAAGTCCCATACCAAGTACTTCTGTCAGGCAATTCATGCTGTTTGCAGTGTACATACCGGAGCAGGAGCCACAGGTCGGACATACTTTTTCTTCGAATTCACATACATCGTCTGCGGTCAGTTTGCCTGCAGAGTATTCTCCGACTGCCTCAAACATGCTGGAAAGGCTGCGTTTGCGTCCTTTCACATGACCTGCCAGCATCGGGCCGCCGCTCACAAATACGGTCGGCACGTTGATACGTGCAGCCGCCATCAGAAGTCCCGGTACGTTCTTGTCACAGTTTGGAACCATAACCAGTGCATCGAACTGATGTGCCAGTGCCATTGCCTCGGTAGAATCTGCGATCAGATCTCTTGTTACCAGAGAATATTTCATACCGATATGTCCCATTGCAATACCGTCGCAGACTGCGATCGCCGGGAATACCACCGGTGTGCCGCCTGCCATGGCGACACCCTGTTTTACTGCATTTACGATTTTGTCCAGGTTCATATGACCCGGAACGATTTCATTATAAGAACTTACGATACCAACTAACGGACGCTCCATCTCTTCCTTTGTCATGCCAAGCGCATTGAACAGGGATCGGTGCGGTGCCTGCTGGATCCCTTTTTTTACATTATCACTTTTCATTGTAACATACCTCCATTTATATAATGCCGGGGTTCGCTTTTATACGCGTTCTGCGATCAGATCTCCCATCTGAACCGTTCCGACTTTTGTGCATCCTTCTGACATGATATCGCCTGTGCGGTATCCGTCTTTGAGCACCTGTTTTACGGCTGCTTCGATCGCGTCTGCCGCTTCATCCAGATCCAGTGAGAAACGCAGCATCATAGCAGCGGAAAGGATCGTAGCGATCGGGTTTGCCAGATCTTTGCCTGCGATATCCGGTGCAGAACCGTGGCTTGGCTCATACAGACCAAACTTTGTCTCATTCAGACTGGCGGATGACAGCATTCCGATGGAACCGGTTACCATGCTTGCCTCGTCAGAAAGAATATCTCCGAACATGTTCTCAGTCAGGATGACATCAAACTGTTTCGGGTCACGCACAAGCTGCATGGCACAGTTGTCTACCAGCATATGTTCCAGTGTGACATCCGGGTAATCTTTTGCAACGTCCTCCACAACGGATCTCCACAGCCTGGAAGAATCCAGAACGTTTGCCTTGTCCACACTGGTCACTTTATGACGGCGTTTTCTTGCAATATCAAATCCGCGGACAGCAATGCGGCGGATCTCATTCTCATCATAAGAAAGTGTATCGACTGCCTTGCGAACTCCCTTCTCCTCGGTTGTATGACGCTCACCGAAATACAGACCGCCGGTCAGCTCACGCATGATCATCATGTCAAAACCGTCTCCGATGATGTCATCACGCAGCGGGCATGCCTCTTTTAATTCTTCATACAGGTACGCCGGTCTTAAATTTGCAAACAGATTCAGTTCTTTGCGGATTTTTAAGAGTCCTGCCTCCGGACGAAGGTTCGGTGCCAGTTTGTACCACGGTGATGTCTTTGCATCTCCACCGATGGAGCCCATCAGGACAGCATCGCTTGCTTTTGCGGCTGCGATCGCCTCATCCGTCAGCGGCACACCATGTACATCGATGGATGCTCCGCCCATTAAAACTTCTGTATATTTTAATTCAAATCCAAATTTTTTTCCTGCTGCGTCCAACACTTTCTGTGCTTCACGCACGATTTCCGGTCCGATACCGTCACCCGAAATGACTGCGATATTGTAGCTCATAATCTATCCTCCGTTTTCCTCGTCAGAAACACCGATACTCTTTTCTCTTTGTACCGGTATGATCCTGCACAGATCCTGGCAAAATCTCATCTGGGAGTCTTCCCGTAACTTTGCCGCTTTAATTTTATATAATAATGCATTTTTGTAGAGATTTCAACCTTAATAACAACAAAAAAAGTGGCTATCTGTCATTTTCCTTACGACAAACAGACACTTTTTCGAAAATCTGAGTCTTTTTTCCGTCTTATCTACCGAAATTCTTCTCTCTCAGTTGATATCTTACGGATTTTCCGCATTATTTTTTTACTTTTGCTTTTAATGCAAATTCCAGTTTCAAGTCTTATCTTCTTATATATCTCTGATTTCTGCTGTTCGGCTTATCCGGTATCGTCATCTGAATTAAGTTCATCTCAATTGCCGGATGCAGGTAATTTCTTCTGAACCCTTCTTTCGCTTTTAATCCCAAACATTTCATCGGCTCATTGCCTGTGTACGGAACATCATATTCCATAACTTCAAGCAGCTTCTGGAGTGTTTCTGGAAGATATCCACTTTTCTCACTGATTTGAGCAGAAATATCATCCAGTATTTTATCGATTTGCGATAACATAAACTCGATAAAAATTGTAGATTCTCCGGCAACATGACATTTTGAAATCGCCTCATAATATTCATCCTGAAATTTTTCAATTTGACTTTCAATCGGGATATATTCAAATACTGATTTCCATTTGGAAAGAATCGCCGTATGCCATAATCTTGCCATTCTTCCATTACCATCCGCAAAAGGATGAATAAACACAAACTCATAATGAAATACACTGCTCAAAATCAATGGATGAACATCTTCTCTTGCTTCTTTCATCCAGCTAAACAGTTCATCCATAAGCTGCATAGGCATTCTTTACTTCCTGGATTTCTTTCTGTTCGCCTAATACAACTTTACCGTTAATAACATCCCGAACCTGCCCCAGTGTCAAAGAGTTCGCCTCAATCTTTAAAGATGAATGAATCGACTTAATTCGATTATTCCTTCTCAAATGAGGTTTTGATTCCAGATTACTGGTGGCAGTGATAGATCCTATTTTTTCAGAAATTGATGATACATATGATAATATTTTATTGGTTATTGTAAAAGGCGGTTTATATTCTCCCATACAGTCACCTCCGTTATCTTACGTATTATCTTGCGTATTATCTTCCTCTATTATACAGGTTTTATAAAAATTTTCAATTCCCAAAGCTGTATGATCACGCAAAATCTGCATGACTTTTTTCCAGTTTGCATATCCTTGCATACATCCTGGCAAAATCTCTTCTTAGAACCTTCCCGTAACTTTGCCACTTTAGCATTTTGATAGATATTTCAACCTTTTATTTTTCCTCACGCACCAGATAAATCGGTCTTTTTTTGACCTCCAGATACGTCCTGGACAAATACACCCCGATAATGCCAAGACAAAAAAGCTGCACCCCTCCAAGAAATGTGATCACGCAGACCATGGACGGCCATCCCGCTACCGGATCTCCATACAGTGCCGCCCTGCCGAAAATAAACAGCATCGCCGCCATTGCCACAAAACAGAACAGGCAGCCGACAAACGATGCGATCGTCAGAGGTTTTGTGCTGAAAGCTGCGATCCCTTCGATCGAGTATCGGAACAATTTAAAGAAAGACCATTTTGTCTTACCTGCTACACGCTCCCGGTTTTCGTATGCCAGCCATTTTGTGCGAAACCCAACCCAGCCATAGATTCCCTTGGAAAAACGGTTGGATTCCTCCATGGAGACGATCGCATCTGCCACCTTTCTGGTCATAAAACGATAATCTCTTGCCCCATCCACGATATCGGTATCCGAAATATGACGCATCAGACTGTAAAACTTTCTGGCAAAAAACGACCGGATCGGCGGCTCACCTTTGCGCGTCACCCGCCTGCATCCCACACAGTCGTATCCTTCCTCTTTGACCGCTTCATACATCTGCGGGATCAGATCCGGCGGATCCTGCAGATCCACATCCATGATCACCACATAATCACTGTCTGCATGCTCAAGTCCCGCATACAGAGCGGCTTCTTTTCCAAAATTTCTGGAAAAAGAAAGATAATGCACGGCTTCATCCCTCTGTGCCAGTGCTTTGATCTCATCAAGCGTGCGGTCACTGCTTCCGTCATCCACAAACAGTAGGAGAAACTCCAGTTTCTCTGCCATCTGCTCCCTGATCTTCTGCATCGCTGCATAATACTGCGGAATCGTTTCCTCTTCATTGTAGCACGGTACAATGCAGGTACAGGATTCCTTTCCCCTGTTTTCCATTCTCATAAGCTGCTCCTTTTCTTTTTCCGTGATGTCACAAACGATACCGCAAGTGCAGCACCGGAAAGAATGCTCACGACAGCTCCCGGAACGATCCATGGACTAACGTATTTCATTTCAATGAAATGCTCCCCTTTTTCCACTTTCAGTCCCGTGTAAGCTACCCCACTTGTAAAAAATTCTGTTTTCTTTCCATCGACATAAATGCTCCAGCCTTTGTTGTAAGGAACCGAAAGCTGCAGGATCTTATCCTTCGAAACGCGGATCTTCCCTGTGATCCGGTTTGCTGTACAGGTCACTTCTCTTAAGCTTTCCGTCTTCCGCTCCCTTGTCAGTTTCCGGATAGCATCCTCTGAAATACTCCAGATTTCCATCCCCTCCAGCCGGTAAGATGCTTTCTTTTTAAAACGCAGAGTACATCTGCCCCCTCCTTTTTTCTGCATCCCCAGATTTACGGCAATGACCGACCTTTGCATGGAGGATTCCCCATCTGTCCCGGCAACGCCGACTTCCATCTGCTGCTTTTTGCACCGCACCGACAGGGCATGCTTCAGCCGCTTCCTTGCTCCGGCGGACAGATCTTTCAGCACCAGATAACATTCGGATGCTTCCTCGCAGGTAAATGCAAAGGTCAGCCTGCCGCCCTTTTTTACTTTCAGTTTTTTATTTTTATAAGATACACGTTCGGATTTTGCTGTTTTCAGCTCCTGTTTTTTTACACTTCCTGCCAAAACGCTGTCTTTATTTTCAAGCGTTGTTCCCTGCCTTTTTTGTATTTCCTGCCCCTGTTCGTCCAGCACAGCGTATTGCAGAAGTGCCACCTGACGCTCCAGTGGTGTCAGTTTTTCATAGTCCGCAAGGGACATCGTCTGATCGTAAGTATACCCAAGCGGCAGTGCGTCCTCATTGACTGTCACCGTCCCATCTGTGCCATCTGCCCGGTATTTCACACCGGAAAGATTCAGCAGGATCTGATGATTTTCCAGTCCCGGCAGGACATATGGACGGACATATTTGGACATGCCAAGCGATGCATACAGATTCTTCATTTCTTCCGGCACCACACTGTAATAAAACGAAGTCCCGTGCAGTCCCGTCACCAGCGAACGGTTCAGAAGAGAGGACGGCAGCTCCACACGGTAAAATCCCTGCGTGTCTTTTTCCGTCGCTTTCTGTAATGCTTTCACCTGCTCATTTTCCAGCATCGCCTCCGCCCTGCCTTTTGTCTGAAAGCGCTGTGCATAATGAAATCCCAGTGGTGTAAAAAAGGAAAGCAGATTCCAGCAGACACCGCAAAGCACTACCGTCGATACCAGCATCCCCGCCAGCCTGGATTTTTTCTTTTTCTCCAGCACTGCCCCGCCCGCAAATGCCAGCACGGTCAGTGCAAAAACAGCCACACTGCGCCATACAATCCAGCGGTAGGATCCGGCAAGCAGGCTTGCCACGATTCCTGCCGCCAATGCCAGCAGCAGAAAAATCCCCGTTCTCTGTTCTTTCAGAAGGCAGACTGCCCGCACTGCCATCAGTGCACACAGAAATGCCATGCCGTAGCTCCAGCGATTGGTCGCATAGGCAAACCCGTTCATCACTTTCCCGGCTGCCGGAATGCAGAGCATCAGCAGCAGGATCAGAAAACCCGCTTTCAACTGCCGCTCCTGCCCTGTGCCTTTTTTCCCGGCAAACAGCATCAGGATCCCCGTCACACCGCCTGCCGCTGTTGCCGGAACCGTCCAGCCATTTGTCATCGGCATGGACAGAAAAAAGCTCAGAAACATTTTCCGGTAGTGTGCCGCCGTATAAAGCAGCGCCGTGCTGCTGCCATCCTGTATCCTGGCATTATGTAAAAACGCATAAACCGACGGAAATAAAACAACTGCTCCAAGTCCCACACCCCAGAGCCACGCACCTGCGATCTTCCCGATCCGCATGCCGATGCCGCGCACACCATATGCCCGATAATTTCCGCTAAACCGGATCAGAACATAAATCCCGCAAAGCACGGTATTCATGTACATAAAATAATAATTACTCAGAAATGCCAGCGCCACCGAAACTGCCAGAAACCGGATAGATCCACCCTGCATCAGACGCTCTATACCGGCAAGAAGCAACGGCAGATACACAAGTCCGGAAAGAAAGATCGGATGCTTCATGCCGCCGATCAACACAAACCCGCAGAACGCATAGAGCCAGGCTCCGCAAAGAATGGCACTTCTTCTTGTGACCCCGGTGCACCGGCAGTACACAGCAAACGTCACTCCGGCTAAATACATGCGCAGAAGGATCAGAAATGCATACATTTCCTCCAGATGATCCGCCGGAAACAACACCGTCAGCAGATTCACCGGATCTCCCACTCCATAATAATTCAGCGTCCCAAGCAGATCAAATCCCTGCCCGATGGAAAAATCCATCATTGGGAAAGAAAAATCTCCATGGAGCACCTGCAAAAGACAACGGCGAAAATACGTCAGCACTGCAAAATGCTGTGCCACACCGTCCGTCATCCGGATAAACGAAATATTTTCTTTCTGAAAAATCCCAAGTATCAGTAATGCCGCCACCAGAAAACCCGCTGTATAAAAGAACAGATATCCCGCTGTACGCCCCCTTATTTTTCTCTGCATATGATGTATTACTCCTCTGTATATCTTTCTTTTGCACTATTATATTGCAAGTCCGTAATAAATTCAAGATAAAAAGGTGATAATTTACATTTCTTTTACATAAATTACCACTTTTTTATCATTTTGTTACGTTATGATGTTGTCTTAGTATTTTACATTTGTTACTCTCTGGAACGCATCTGTCTCATTACTCTCTGTTTTCAGATGAATATTGCATGCCATAACAATGTATCCGTTCTCGTCCAGTCCCAACGACTCTACTTCGTATTTTGTATGTGTACTGCGCATATCAAAGGTAATCATATCTTTCGGACTAAACATTTTCTTTCCGTTATAGGTAGTATATGAACCATTCAGATCATATACAGCGATTTTACTGATTGTTAATGTGCTGTCATTCATTGTCTGAAACAGCAGACCTTTGGATGGTTCGTAGTGAATATCCTGAACATGTCCATATGTCCATGTTGTGTTTATATAAAACTCATTGGAAGAGTCATATGTTACTGTCGGATTAGCTGTATTTTGACCTTCCAAAACACCAATGCCAAACCGTGCTCGCTGATTTTCCGGACTGTCTCCCACGCGAATCAGATAATGATAGTTGCTGTAAAAGGCAAGAGCCGGAACTTTCTTTGCTGATTTAAATATAACTTTCTGACTCCAGTCACCTTTAAACCCACGCGGTACACGAACAATATAATTTTCTCCATTAAGTCCATTTGACACACCAAACAGCAAATTAGAATTACTGCATGTCATACAGTTTCCATGTCCCAAAAGTCCTTTTGGACTTGGATAAGTTAATGAAACTTTGTCATTTACATTACTGCAATAGTACACAACACTGTATTCATTTCCGCTTGCAGTTTTTAATCCCCAGGCTTTCTTTCCGTCAAGTGCCATACACCCAAAATTAGTACAGTTCTTTTCATTGACTACGTTCTTCACCGTTGCCAGTGTCTTTACTTTTCCAGTAATATTTGCCATATCAATCTTCTCCTTTGTATTTTTTATTCTACATGCTTGTCCATTCTGGATCTTCCCATCTCTGTTTAGTAACATTCCATCTTCGTTTTTGCTTTTTTCCATTCACCATTCTGTATTTTACGACGATTACATCGGTTGTCCTCATCATATCAAGTTCTTGAATTAACTTTACATTTTTAGCCACCCCCATTTTCCCATTTATAGGTACACATAAAATAATCAGAATAGCTATCATAAAATATTGATTTTTTCCTATTTTTCTCTCACCTCAAATCCCTGCTGTTGTAATTCTTCTTTGTCTGTTTCATCAATTTCATCTTTCTGATTTTCGTAAATCCAATAGTATTTATCTCCCTCCTTTTCCACATAAGAATTTTCTGGTGTCAATTCTATAACTTCTTCACTGGTAACAATCTCTTCCACTGGTGGATCATAGGCTGGCAATGGTATAAAAACATAAGACAAAATCAGAAAAAATCCACTCAGTATCACATACTGTAATTTTTTTCTTCGTCCATAACGATTTTTCCTATTCTTATATATAATTTCAAATCTTTCTTTCAGTTCACTATCCTGCTGTTTCGCCAACTGTATACCATACTGAATATTTTGATTTTGCCTTTTTTGTGCCTCTTTCAAAGTTTTTACAATCGTTCCCAGATATTCTGCTTCTTCTGTTCGTTCCATATTGTCCACTACAGTCAAATCGCAACGAATTTCCAGATACTTTTCCATTTTGCTTTGCATTTTATGTATCAAAGGATTCCACCAACAAACACTGCAACAAATTTCGGTAAACCATTTTATATACAAATCTCCATTTACAAAATGTGTACATTCATGAAGTAACACATAATATAATTCTTCCTCTGAATATTCATATGCCGGCAGGAAAATCTTCCATTCAAAAATCCCCATCGCACATGGGATTGCAATTTCTTTATTACAATAAACCTTTATTTTCTTTTTAATATTCTTTTCCCGTTTAATCTTATCTATCATTGAATCGTAAATTCCATTCTGTAATACCGAATACTTCGTCAGAATTTTCTGGAATTTTTGATATTTCACCCCTAAATTACTCATCAACAATGCTGCTACGACTCCCCACACTCCTATCATACAGCCTGCAATCGTTACTTTTATTCCCAAAAGGTTATACTTTTTAATACACAAAATCTCATTTATTTTGGAAAACTTTCCTCTTAATTGAATCGCAATAGAAGGTCTGAAATCAAATGGAAAAAGTACTCTAATCAAGCCTAAAATATAAAACAACAACATAATCTGAATTTCTTCTTTTGTTTCATACTTTTTTCTTCTTTTCATTTCCCAAACAGTCCAACTGAAAAAAACATTCCAAATAAGCGTCATACATATAGAGCCGGCATTTATCCGCATTTTCTATTTTTCCTCTCTCAACTTTTGTACAATTTCTTCTAATTCTGTTATGGATTGTTCTGTATTTTTATTTTCTCGTGCCAAAGCAACCATTACCTTTTGAATAGAACTCTTTCCATCTGCTTTTTGAATCATAAGTTTTGCAATATATTCTTCTCTGTCAAAAACAGGGCACAATTTCCTTGCATATTGTTTTCCTATCTGTTCTGTTCCACATTCCTTCAGATATCCCTTTTTAATCAATGTACGTAAAATATTATGCACAAGACCATTCGTCCAAGTTGCTTTCACCTGCATTTTTACGATATCAACGCTCGTCAATGCTTGTTCACTGTCCCAAAAAATATCCATCATCTGTTCTTCACTTTTCGTCAATTCTTTCATAGTTTTTGTCATTCCTTTCGCTTCGCTTAAGGCACAAACAAGTGCGTCCAAAAATTCACTTTATTTTTCACTCTTTCATTCCTTACAAATTATTTTTTATAAATTCTATATTTTTACATACGACATTAAATTTATTTATTGTTAATTTTTTTTATTACTAATAATAATCTAATTCATTATGCAGGTTTTGTCAAGAAAATACTTAAAATTTATAAAAAAACAAGCATACCTTATTTACAAAGATATCCTTGTTTTCTCATTTATCACTCGTTTCGTTTTCTTTTTTTCACATTAACCGTAAGCTGTACTTTCTTTTTGCTTCCGCTCTTAAGCTGCACCTGGATCGTTGCTTTTCCTTTTTTATTTGCTGTCAGTATTCCTTTTGCATTTACCGACACAATCTCCGGATTGCTGCTTTTAAACTTTACCTTCCGGTTGGAAGCATACACTGGTGTAACCCAATAGCGGATCGCCCTTTTGTCACCTGCTTTCATAGTGATCTTTTTTTCCGCCAACGATATACTTTTTGCCTTACGTGAAGCTTTTCCGCCTTTTACTATTTTATATGGAATGTGGTTCTTTTTTGCATAACGGTACGCTGCTGAATTTTTTTCACAGTACAGCATCTTAACGTGCTCCGCAGCATTATCTTTTCCAAATGCCTTTTTTCCTATTTTCTTAACACTTGATGGAACATA
>CAJMMS010000005.1 GCA_905214675.1 uncultured bacterium | reverse complement strand
AGCAGTTATTTGGTTATGAGCAAGTAGCAAAGCGGATTGCGAATATCCGCTTGACGAAACATCGGTGAAAATCGAAAACAGTACAGTTGACAAATAAAGACGGCACTGCTATCATATAAAAGAAAGGCTTTTATGAAAAAGCAGAGCACTTATGACGTTGTCATGAGCGGATGCCAAAAATGCGAACTAATTTGACTGGGACAAGGGTGTTCTGATTTATTCAGTGCACCCTTCTTTGTATTTGTGTTTTTCAGAGCCATGCAGATTTATTATAAATTGATCAGGAGAGCTTGCTCGCCAAGAGCAATTTTAATAAATCTATATGGCGAGAAGCCATATATGAGCAAAAGGAAAGCCTCGTAGAGGCGATTTTGCGAATGGCTCTGAAAAAAAGAATAGTGCAGGGATTCACATAGGAATCATAAAAGGAGGACCTATGAAGTATACAAAACAGGATGTCCTGCGTCTTGTGCAGGAGGAAGATGTAGAATTTATACGCCTTCAGTTTACGGATATTTTCGGAACGATGAAGAATGTGGCGATCACTTCGAGCCAGCTGGAAAAGGCTCTGGATAACAACTGTATGTTTGACGGATCTTCGATTGAAGGTTTTGTGCGGATCGAGGAATCAGACATGTATCTTTATCCGGATCTGGATACTTTAAATGTTTTTCCGTGGCGGCCGCAGCAGGGAAAGGTGGCACGACTGATCTGTGATGTGTACCGTCCGAGCAGGGAGCCGTTTGAGGGTGATCCGCGATACATTTTGAAAAAAGTGGTAAATCAGGCGGCGGCTCTTGGCTATCAGTTTGATGTCGGACCGGAATGTGAGTTTTTCTTATATCATACGGACGATAACGGACAGCCGACGACGATCACGCATGAGCGTGCAGGTTATTTTGATTTAGGTCCGATGGATCTTGGTGAAAATGCAAGGCGTGATATGGTGCTGACACTCGAAGACATGGGCTTTGAGATCGAGGCATCGCACCATGAGATGGCACCGGCACAGCATGAGATCGATTTTCGTTATGATGAGGCACTGACTACGGCGGACAATATCATGACGTTCAAACTGGCAGTCAAAACGATCGCCAAACGTCACGGACTGCATGCAAGTTTTATGCCAAAGCCGAAGACGGGCATCAATGGTTCGGGCATGCATATTAATATGTCGCTGTCCAGGGATGGCAAAAATATTTTTGCGGATGCCGGTGATCCAAATGGCTTAAGTCAGGAAGCTTACTATTTTATCGGCGGTCTGATGAAGCATGTAAAAGGCATGTGTGCGATCACCAATCCGCTGGTCAATTCTTACAAGCGTCTGGTTCCGGGATTTGAGGCACCGGTTTACATTGCCTGGTCAGGGACAAACCGCAGCCCGCTGATCCGTATTCCGGCAGAACGCGGAGAAGGCACAAGGATCGAGCTGCGTTGCCCGGATCCGTCGGCAAATCCGTATCTGGTGCTGGCAGTCTGCCTGGCAGCCGGACTTGACGGCATCCAGAATCAGATCATGCCTCCGGCCGCCGTTGATAAAAATATCTTCAATATGACGGAAGAAGAGATCCAGGAAGAGGGCATTGATGTCCTGCCGAACAATCTTCTGGAAGCAGTCTATGAAATGGAAAAGGACGAGCTGGTAAAAGAGGTGCTTGGAACACACACCAGTCGGCGTTATATCAAGGCGAAAAAGAAAGAATGGGCAGAATATTCCCGCCAGGTTTCCGGATGGGAACTGGATCAGTATCTTTACCGCATATAAATTTTCCTCCTGAGATGGATCTTGATTTTTAAGATTATACAAGAGGGGGAGGGTTACAGTGGTAAACATAATAGTTGTATTTCCAAAGCTGGAGGATGCGAAAAATATCCGTAACCTTCTGGCAAGAAACGGATACAGCGTGACCGGTGTATGCTGCACCGGTGCACAGGTACTGCAGATTGCAGACAATCTGGAAAACGGCATTGTAATCTGCGGTTACCGTTTTAATGATATGATGTATGCAGATTTGAGGGAAAGTCTGGCATCTTCGTTTCAAATGCTTTTAGTGGCATCCACACATATTCTGGAGTCCTGTGACCGCAGAGATGTAGTTTCTCTTCCGTTGCCACTGCGTATCGGAGATCTTGCCAATACGCTGGAAATGATGGCGGAGGGGATGTACCGCCGCAGGCGGAGACAGAAGCCAAAGCCGAAAGAACGTTCCGAGGCGGAGAAAAAGGTGATCCTGGATGCGAAAAAGCTTTTGATGGAACGAAATCATATGTCAGAAGAAGACGCACATCGTTATATGCAAAAATGTAGTATGGATAGTGGAAACAATATGGTAGAGACAGCGAAAATGATCTTTGCACTGATGAAGTATTAAAGCATCAGGCGAACCAGGAAAGGATGACAAATAAATGAAATTTACAAAAATGCAGGGCATAGGAAATGACTATGTCTATGTCAACTGTCTGGAAGAGACGGTTGAAAATCCGGGAGAAGTTGCCAGAAAAGTCAGCGACCGCCACTTCGGGATCGGATCGGATGGACTGATCCTGATCAAACCTTCGCTGGAAGCAGACTTTGAGATGGATATGTATAATTCCGACGGTTCTCAGGGAGCGATGTGCG
The DNA here is from genome assembly GCA_905214675.1 of uncultured bacterium. GTDB lineage: Bacteria > Bacillota > Clostridia > Lachnospirales > Lachnospiraceae > Hominisplanchenecus. The sequence continues at coordinate 56,833 of CAJMMS010000005.1, read as the reverse complement.
GAAATGGGATCCGCTGCGTGGCAAAATATGTCTATGACTATGGACTTACAGATAAAGATGAAGTCAGCATTGCGACAAAAAGCGGCATCAAATACGTGAAACTGCAGGTGGAAAACGGAAAGGCGAAGAGCGTATGCGTAGATATGGGTGCACCGATCTTAAATGCAGGCCTGATTCCGATCGTATCGGAGAATCCGCAGGTCATCAATGAAGCGATCACGGCAGGCGGCAGGGAATATCGCATGACCGGTGTTTCTATGGGAAATCCGCATGCCGTTGTTTATATAGACGATGTAAAAGGTCTGGATATCGAGAAGATCGGACCGCTGTTTGAGACACATCCATGTTTTCCGGATCGTGTCAACACAGAATTTTCCAGAGTGCTGGACGATCATACCGTTGAGATGCGCGTATGGGAACGCGGGGCCGGTGAGACACTTGCCTGCGGAACCGGTGCCTGTGCAGTGGCGGTGGCATCCATTTTAAATGGCTATGTGGCAAAAGATCAGCCGGTGACCATCAAACTGCTCGGCGGAGATCTGGAGATTTTCTGGGATCAGCAGAAGAATACCGTCTTTATGACGGGCCCTGCGGAAGTCGTGTTTGACGGCGAGATTGAACTGTAAAACATGCAGGGCAGATGGAAAAAGACTGCCATGTTTTGGAATAAAAGATCTGCCGTCAGCTGCGGCAGACAAAAGAATCACAGGAGGCACATATGTTTAAAGTAAATGATAATTATCTGAAGTTACCGGGAAGCTATCTTTTTTCCACAATCGCGAAAAAAGTCAATGCATTTACAGCAGCGAATCCACAGGCAGAGATCATCCGTCTGGGTATCGGTGATGTGACACAGCCGATCGCACCGGCCGTGATCGAAGCACTGCACAAAGCAGTTGATGAGCAGACCACAACAGAGGGATTCAAAGGTTATGCACCGGATCTTGGCTATGCATTTCTGCGTGAGACGATCGCAAAGAATGATTACGAAGCTTACGGATGTGACATCGCAGCAGATGAGATTTTTGTATCTGATGGTGCAAAGAGCGATTCTGCAAATATTCAGGAAATATTCTCTCTGGATAATAAAATTGCGGTATGTGATCCGGTTTACCCGGTTTATGTGGATTCCAACGTTATGGCAGGAAGAACCGGCACTTATGATCCGAAAAGTGAGACCTGGAGTGATGTGATCTACATGCCTTGTACCGCAGAAAACAATTTCTGTCCGGAACTGCCAAAAGAAACTCCGGATATCATCTATCTGTGCTTCCCGAACAACCCGACCGGCGAGGCGATCACAAAAGAACAGCTTCAGGTTTGGGTAGATTATGCCAACAAAACAGGTGCAGTCATCATCTACGATGCTGCTTACAAAGCTTATATTACAGAAAAAGATATTCCGGTATCCATCTATCAGTGTGAAGGTGCAAAAACCTGTGCCATCGAGCTTTGCAGCTTTTCCAAGACAGCCGGATTTACCGGACTGCGTCTTGCATACACGGTCATCCCGAAAGAGCTCAAATGCGGTGATGTGCAGCTTCATGCACTCTGGGCAAGAAGACATGGCACAAAATACAATGGTGCACCTTACATCATCCAGAGAGCCGGAGAAGCGGTATATTCTAAGGACGGAAAGGCTCAGATCGCAGAACAGATCGCATATTATCACAAGAATGCATCTTATATCTTCAACGGACTCAAAGAAGCCGGCTATACCGTTGTGGGCGGCGTGAACTCCCCGTATGTATGGCTGAAGACACCGGATCAGATGAATTCCTGGGAATTCTTTGATTATTTGCTGGAAAAAGCAAACGTGGTCGGAACACCGGGTTCCGGATTCGGACCAAGCGGAGAAGGTTATTTCCGTCTGACTGCATTCGGTACTTACGAGAATACCGTAAAGGCGATCAACCGGATTAAGAAACTTTAAAAAGTAGTGTGTTTGTTAAAAAATACATGATATTTTTTATAGAAAGTACTTGCAAACAGAAAAAGCTTGTGTTATGATTTGAAATCATAAAAATAATGATAAAATTATTAAGAGATGCCATAAAACCACTCTTGTGCAAGCACATCGTGGTTTCAGGCTTTTGCCCCTGGCATCATGTAAATGCTGAGATGAAGACTCATGATCGTGAAAGCCGACAGGAATAAAGTGTCACCGACTGAGAGCACTTTTTGGTGGAAGCGGCGAGATGGGAACACTTCGGAGCAGACCGTTCGAAGGAGATTCAGGTAGGGCGGTACGTGAGCGTGCGTTAAACGTCAAGAGAGGCAGATGATTCGTCTGCAAGGCGGGTGGTACCGCGGATAAAGTTTATCCGTCCCGAAACAGTTCAGTGCTGTTTCGGGACTTTTTTATTTCATTCTTCTCCCGGACAGCGAAAAGTTGAAAGGAGACGAAAGACTATGATGGAGTATTTAGAAGGCGTAAAAAAAGCAAAAACATTGGAGATTGGTGAGTTGCTGGAGCAGGCAGAAGGCACAGAGGTAAAAGTAAACGGAGCTGTGCATACGATCCGTGATATGGGAAATGTGGCATTTGTGATCCTGCGTAAGCGTGACGGTCTGGTGCAGTGTGTCTTTGAAGAAGGTGTGACAGCCTTTGACTTAAAAGAACTTAAAGAGGCATCTGCCGTGGAAGTAGTCGGTACGGTCCGCAAAGAAGAGCGTGCTGCACACGGCATTGAAATCCGTTTAAAAGAGATCAAAGTGCTCAGCGAGCCGGATGAACCGCTGCCGCTGCCGATTTCTAAATGGAAGCTGAATACTTCACTGGAAGCGAAACTGAACATGCGCCCGATCTCTCTTCGAAATGTCAGAGAACGTGCGAAATTCAAGATCCAGGAAGGTCTGGTCCGCGGCTTCCGCGATTTCCTGTATGAACAGGGATTTACGGAAATCCACACACCGAAGCTTGGGGCAAAAAGTGCAGAGGGCGGTGCGAACCTCTTTAAACTGGAATATTTCCACAGACCGGCGATCCTGCAACAGAGCCCGCAGCTTTACAAACAGATGATGGTTGGCGTGTTTGACCGTGTATTTGAGACAGGACCGGTATTCCGTGCAGAAAAGCACAACACAAAACGCCACCTGAATGAATATACTTCTCTTGATTTTGAAATGGGATACATCGATGGATTTGAAGATATCATGGCAATGGAGACCGGATTTTTGCAGTATACGATGAAACTGCTGGCAAAAGATTATCAGAAAGAGCTGGATATGCTTGGCATCACGCTTCCGGATGTATCGAAGATCCCGGCAGTGCGTTTTGACAAGGCAAAAGAGATGGTCGCAGAAAAATACAACCGTACGATCCGCAATCCATACGACCTGGAGCCGGAAGAAGAGCATCTGATCGGTGAGCTGTTCAAAGAAGATTATGGTGCAGACTTTGTGTTTATCACACATTATCCGAGCAAAAAACGTCCGTTCTATGCGATGGATGATCCGCAGGATGCAAGATTTACCTTAAGTTTTGACCTTCTGTTCCGCGGACTGGAGATCACGACCGGAGGACAGCGTATCCACAGTTATCAGCAGCTGCTTGACAAGATCGAAGCGAAGAAAATGACAACGGAAGGACTGGAGCAGTATCTTGATACCTTCCGCCATGGCATGCCGCCTCACGGAGGACTTGGCATCGGCCTGGAGCGGCTGACGATGCAGCTGATCGGCGAGGACAATGTCAGAGAGACAACGCTCTTCCCGAGAGACTTAAGCAGACTGGAACCATAGGAAATAGAGCAGGATACAGCCGCAAAGCAGAGACTTCCTGAACGCATGCGGCGGTAAAAGAGAGGAGAAAGAACATGGCAAATGTGATCTCAGATGAGACAATGGAGTATGTGGGCATTCTGGCGAAGCTGGAGCTTTCAAAAGAAGAGCGGGAAGCAGCCAAAAAAGATATGGAACGCATGCTGGATTATATTGATAAATTAAATGAACTGGATACAGCAGGTGTAGAGCCGATGTCCCATATTTTCCCGGTTTACAATGTATTTCGTGAAGATGTGGTCACAAATGGTGATGACCGGGACAATATGCTGAAGAATGCACCGGCAGAAAAAGACGGAACATATAAAGTACCGCGAACGGTAGAATAGGAGGCACACAGTGAAGATAACAGAATTGACAGCAGTGACGCTTGGCAAAAAGATCAAAGCGAAAGAGATTACAGTTGCAGAAGCTGTAAGTGCCGTACTGGAACAGATCGAGGCAGTGGAAGGAGGGGTCCACGCATATGTGACGCTGGAAGAGAAAGAAAAAGTCCTGAAAAAGGCAGAAGAGATCCAGGTAAAGATCGATGCAGGAGAGCTACGAGGTCCGCTGGCAGGCGTTCCGGTAGCCATCAAAGACAATATGTGTACAGAAGGAGTACTGACGACCTGCAGTTCGAAAATCCTTGCAAACTTCAAACCGACTTACACGGCGGAGGCAGTCAGGAATCTGGAAAAAGCCGGAGCAGTGATCATCGGAAAGACCAACATGGACGAATTTGCGATGGGAAGTACGACCGAGACATCAGCCTATGGTGTGACCAGAAACCCATGGAATCTGGAACATGTACCGGGCGGCTCTTCCGGCGGTTCCTGTGCAGCCGTGGCAGCAGGCGAATGTCTCTTTGCACTTGGAAGCGATACCGGCGGATCGATCCGTCAGCCGAGTTCTTTCTGCGGCGTGACCGGGTTAAAACCGACGTACGGAACCGTTTCCCGTTACGGATTGATCGCCTACGGTTCTTCGTTAGATCAGATCGGACCGGTGGCAAAAGATGTGACAGACTGTGCGGCAATCCTGGAGGCGATCGCATCTTACGATAAAAAGGACAGCACTTCCGTAAAACGGGAAGATTATGATTTCACTTCTGCCCTTGTGGACGATGTAAAAGGCATGCGGATCGGTATTCCAAGAGATTATTTCGGAGAAGGACTGGATCCGGAAGTCAAAGAGGCAATCCTTGCGGCGGCAAAAGTGCTGGAAGGAAAAGGAGCCATCGTAGAAGAGTTTGACTTAAGCCTCGTAGAATATGCAATCCCGGCTTACTATGTCATTGCCTGTGCGGAGGCAAGCTCCAACCTGGCAAGATTTGACGGTGTGAAATATGGCTACCGTGCAAAAGATTACGAAGGCCTGCACAACATGTACAAAAAGACACGTTCTGAAGGATTCGGGGCAGAAGTAAAACGTCGTATCATGCTTGGCTCCTTTGTGCTGAGTTCCGGATATTATGATGCTTATTATCTGAAAGCACTTCGTACAAAAGCCCTGATCAAAAAAGCATTTGACAAAGCATTTGAAAAATACGATGTGATCTTAGGTCCGGCGGCACCGAATACCGCACCGAAGATCGGGGATTCTTTAAGTGATCCGCTGAAGATGTACCTTGGCGATATTTATACGATCTCCGTCAATCTGGCAGGACTTCCGGGCATGAGTGTTCCGTGCGGAAGAGATGCAAAAGGGCTGCCGATCGGTCTGCAGCTGATCGGAGACTGCTTCAAAGAAAAGAATATCATCCGTGCGGCGTATGCTTATGAACAGACGAGGAAATACGAAGCACCAAAGCTTGCAAAAACAGCAGAAGGGGAGGCAAAATAAGATGAGTAAACAGTATGAAACCGTGATCGGCCTGGAAGTCCATGTAGAACTTGCGACCAAAACAAAAATATTCTGTGCCTGCTCCACTGCATTTGGAGGTGCACCAAATACCCATACCTGTCCGGTCTGCACCGGCATGCCGGGTTCCCTTCCGGTACTGAACAGGCAGGTAGTAGAATATGCACTGGCAGTAGGGCTTGCAACAAACTGTCAGATCCATCAGTACTGCAAGTTCGACCGAAAGAATTATTTTTACCCGGATAACCCGCAGAACTATCAGATCTCACAGCTGTATCTGCCGATCTGCCATGACGGCGGTGTGGAGATCGAGACAGCCGGCGGCAAAAAGATCATCGGGATCCACGAGATCCATATGGAAGAGGATGCCGGAAAACTGGTGCACGATGAGTGGGAGGACTGTTCTTTAGTGGACTATAACCGAAGCGGTGTGCCGCTGATCGAGATTGTATCCGAGCCGGATATGAGAAGTGCCGAAGAAGTGATTGCCTATCTGGAAAAGCTGCGTCAGATCATCCAGTATCTCGGAGCATCAGACTGCAAACTGCAGGAAGGCTCGATGCGTGCCGATGTCAACTTATCCGTGCGTGAAGCCGGAACAGAAAAGTTTGGCACCAGAACCGAAATGAAAAATCTGAACTCTTTCAAAGCCATTGCCCATGCGATCGAAGGAGAAAGAGAGCGTCAGATCGAGCTGATCGAGGCGGGCAGAAAGGTCATTCAGGAGACAAGAAGATGGGATGATAACAAAGAAAGTTCCTTTACTATGCGTTCCAAGGAAGATGCCCAGGACTACCGTTATTTTCCGGATCCGGATCTGACACCGGTTGTGATCAGCGATGAATGGATCGCAGAGGTGAAGGCACGCCAGCCGGAACTTCGCAGCGAGAAACTGGAACGTTATAAAAAAGAATTTGATATACCTGATTACGATGCACAGATCATCACAAACTCCAAACATATGGCGGATCTGTTTGAAGCGGCAACAGCAATCTGTAAAAAGCCGAAAAAAGTATCCAACTGGCTGATGGGTGAGACCCTGCGACTGTTAAAAGAAAACAGTATGGATCCGGAAGATCTTTCTTTTGCACCGGAGAATCTGGCAAAACTGGTAGATCTTGCGGATGCCGGAACGGTCAACAGTTCGGTGGCGAAAGAAGTCTTTGAGCAGATCTTCAAAGAAAATGTTGATCCGGAAGCTTATATCGAAGAACACGGACTGAAAACCGTGAACGATGAGGGAGCACTGCGGACGACCATTGAACAGATCGTTGCAGAGAATCCGCAGTCGGTAGCCGACTATAAAGGTGGCAAGAAAAAAGCGATCGGATTTCTGGTGGGACAGACCATGAAGGCCATGAAAGGAAAAGCAGATCCGGCGAGCGTCAATAAGATCCTGAAAGAAATTCTGGATCAGGTATAATACAGATTTGCAATTCACGGACAAAAAAAGACAGTTTGCGGACAAATACGTACAAAAGAAAGAAAAAATGTTAGAATTAAAAACAATAGGCGGACTTATAGGGATGAAAGTGTGAGTCATTGTGTAGAGAGCGTGTGAGTTGTGTTTCGCCTATCAATACGTGCAGAGGGTTTTTTTGAACTCTCTGCTTTTTTTGACTGGGTGTTCTTTTATATATTACTACACAATTTAGACATCTGGTACTTACAGCATGATACTACAAAACAGTTGAATTTTCTGTATATATCTTATATAGTTATATCAGATGATGTCAGAGACAGAAGAATTTTTGCCTCTGCAGGCGGCGGGCAACAAACAGTACAAGGGAGAGAAGTTATGTATCGCATTGCAATCGTAGATGATGATCGTTTTATGGGCCAGCAGGTAAAAGAAAGAATAGAACAGAATTTTGAAAGTGATCTGTTTCAGATGGAATGTTTTACAGCAGCCAGTCAGCTTTTGAGTGAAATGGAAGAGGAATGGTTTACGGTGTACATTCTGGATATTGAGATGCCGGGCGTAAATGGGCTGGAACTGGCAGAGCAGATCCGGAAGCGGCAGGAGCATGCGTATATCATTTTTCTGACTGCATATGAGAAATATGCATTACTGGGCTATGAAGTAAGGGCATATCATTATATTATCAAAGAAAATATGACAGAAAAACTGGTGCGTACCCTGCAGCAGATCTGTCGTGAACTTGGGACAGACATTCGGGGACAGTATCTGGTAAAAAGTGCCGGAGCATTCGAAAAAGTAGCATTGCGTGAAATTTACTATATTTATAAGGAACAGAAAAATTCGATTTTTGTGACAGGAAGAGGGGAAAAGACGAACAGGGAATCTTTAAAAGAAGTCCGCTCAAAGCTTCCGGAAGAACAGTTTGTCGTTGCAGAACGCGGCTATATCGTGAATCTGCTGCATGTCAGCCGCATGGAAAAGGGGATGCTTACGATGGAAAATGGTGACCAGATTAAAATCGGAAGAGGACATAGCAGGGAAATCATGCAGAAAATGTGCAGTTACATGGAAAGAGGGCAGTCATGACAGCTTTGGAGATCCTGGAATATCTGATTGCATTTCTGGAAATTTTTCAGATATGCTGCATTACGATATCCGGATTAAAGCAGGAGAAAATCAGCCAGAGAGAAAAAACTGGCTGTGCGATTCTCTCGGGTGTAACGGGGCTGCTGCTGTTCTTTGCCTGGAAACAGGGGGCAAATGTCTATATTGTGATGCTGGTAAGGACCTGTATCCTCTCTGTCGTACTGAGTTTTTGCAACAGAATCTCGTCTGGAAAAACGTTGCTGGTCTTTGGATGTTTCCATGTTCTGGAAGAACTGATGCGTACCTGGTTTGTAATTTTGCTCTGCATCGGACCGGAAGGAGCAAAGATTGCACCGGTTGGACGGATCGCACTGGAGATCAGCAGAGTACTGCTCTTTCTTTTTGCATGGAAACTGCAGATCTGGCAGAAAGATCATAAGGCAGAAGTAAACTGGATGCTGGTATTTCTGCTTTTTCTGATCGGAACGGCTGCTATGTTTTCCTTTCAGGGGGTGCTTGCCGGAAATCAGGATACCATGATCATAAGAAGCAGTCTGTGTGTTACGCTGGTCTTTTGCGGCATATTTGGTATGATCTATCTGATTTATATTGATATGAAGAAACGGGAAGAGATTTTGAAACTTCAGGTTGATATGGCGGAGCGCCAGTATGAAGAACTGGCAATGGAATATGAAAAGAACCGTCTTTTGTATCATGATATGAACCATCACAATCTGGTTATCTGGAAACTGGCAGAACAGGGAGAATACGAAAGGCTTCATGAGTATCTTGGAAAACTCTGGCCACAGAGCAGAACCGGGCACAGGCAGTGGACACAGAATCCGGTTATGGATATGGTTCTGGAGCATAAAATCCTTGCCATGGAAAAAAAGGAGATCAAATGTCAGATCTGTTCGGATATCATAGGCGAAATTTCCATATTGGACCGAGAATTGTGCAGCCTGTTTGCAAATCTTCTGGATAATGCGATGGAAGCATGTGAGAAGCTGGAAAAAGAGGAACGGAACATTTCTGTGGAAATCCGCAGACATCATGCCATGCTTATGCTGATTGTGGAAAACAGTTGCAGGCAGGATGCACCAGTAAAAAAAGGAATTTTCAGGACAACCAAAAAGAACCGGGTATTGCATGGATATGGTCTGCGCAGTGTAAGGCAGACGGTGAAAAATTATGGAGGACAGTTCGAAAGCGGAATGCATGGGAACAATTTCTATGTGAAAATCCTGATAGCTCTTGTAATTTAAGGAAAAGTAGTGTAAAATTGTAACATTATTAGGCATGCAAAGAAGGACGGTGTCTGACTTGAAAATGGAGGAAACAGGATGAGCAGCAGAGTGAAAGAAGCACTGGCGAATCATGGAAAAGGATACAACTGCTGTCAGGCTGTGGCATGTGCCTATGCAGATCTGGCAGATGCAGATGAGAATCTGATTTTTGCAGCGGGGGAAGGATTTGGAGCAGGCATGGGCGGTATGCAGTGTACCTGTGGCGCTGTTTCCGGAGCCTGTATGGTGACAGGATTGCTGAAAAGCAGCCGTAACACCAGAGAACCGGTCACAAAGGGCGGTACTTACCGTATCACGCGGGAGATCGTCAGGGCATTTGAAGAGAAGAATGGTTCCGTGATCTGCAAAGAACTAAAAGGGATCGAGACCGGGAAGGTTCTTCGTTCCTGTGATGGATGTATCGAGGATGCGGCACGGATCCTGGAGCAGGTGATGGGTCTGACGGATACAAATGAATAAAGAAGATTTCCGATGGAAGATGCGGCCATAGAGCAGTTACAAAGCTCAGTGGCCGTTTTCGGGTTGCCTGGATCAGAAAAGAACTACAGAAATTAAGGTGAGGAAAAAGAAATGACGATCATAATCGTGGGTTGTGGAAAAGTAGGGACAACCCTGGCAGAACAGTTGAGCAATGAAGGCAATGATATTGTGGTTGTGGATAAAGATGCGGAGAAAGTGCAGGACGTTTCCAACGCTTTTGATATCATGGGGGTAGTAGGAAGCGGAAGCAGCCATACCATTCAGCTTGAGGCAGGTATAAGGGAAGCAGATCTGCTGATCGCAGTTACCGGTTCAGACGAACTGAATCTGCTGTGCTGCCTGATCGCCAAAAAAGCAGGTAACGGCTGTCAGACGATCGCCCGTGTGCGTAATCCGGAATATAGCCAGGAGGTACGTTTTATCAGAGAAGAACTGGGAATGGCAATGGTCATCAATCCGGAGCAGGCAGCAGCATCTGAGATGGCAAGGATACTTCGATTCCCTTCTGCGATCAAGATTGAGACTTTTGCAAATGGTCATATTGAACTTCTTCAGTTCCGCATCGGGGAGAATTCTGTGCTGGATCATATGAAGATTGCCGATATGGGAGCCAAGCTGCGCTGCGAAGTGCTGGTATGTACCGTGGTACGCGGTGACCAGGTGATCATTCCGGATGGCGAAGTAGTCTTACAGGAAAAGGATATTGTGTCGATTGTCGCACCGCCAAAGATGGCAAGCCAGTTTTTCAAAAAGATAAAAGTACAGACGGACCAGGTACGCGACACACTGATCATCGGCGGAAGTACGACAGCTTATTATCTGGCAAAACAGTTGCTTGCCATGGGAATTGATGTCAAGATCATTGACAAAGACCGTGAGCGCTGTGAAGAGTTGAGTGACCTGCTACCGAAGGCAACGATTATTTTTGGCGAGGGAACAGATCAGGATATCCTGATGGAAGAAGGAGTCAACTGGATGGATTCCTTTGTTACACTGACAAACGTGGACGAGGAGAATATCCTGTTATCTCTTTTTGCAAAAGAGCATGCACCGAAGATCAAGAGTATCACAAAGGTAAACAATACAGCTTTTAATGAAGTGATCAACAAACTGGATCTTGACAGCATCATATATCCGAAATATGTGACAGCAGAATACATTGTACGTTACGTACGTGCCATGAAAAATACTATTGGCAGTAACGTAGAAACACTGTATCGTCTGGTAAATAACCGCGTAGAAGCACTGGAATTTGTGATCCGGCAGCAGTCTCCGATCCTGGATACCCCACTGGAAAAGCTTGCATTAAAGAAAAATGTCCTGATCGCATCCATTTATCGTGATGGTGTTCTGATCATGCCAAAAGGTCAGGATGTTATGAGTATCGGCGATAAGGTGATTGTGGTTACAACAAATCAGGGACTGGATGATATTTCTGATATTGTGAAAGAACGATAAAGGTGAAAACATGAATTATGGAATGATTTTATATATACTGGGCATGGCAAGCGGGTTTGAAGCACTTTTTCTGCTGCTTCCGATTCTGGTATCACTGATTTACGGAGAAAGTGTACTGCCGTTTTATCTGATCTGTTTTGCTATCTGTGCTGTTTTTGGTGTTATCAGTGTTCTGAGGAAACCGAAAAAGATCAAGATGTATACAAAAGAAGGTCTGGTAGCAGTGGCGCTTGTGTGGATCTGGTTTTCCGCATTTGGTGCGATACCATTTGTACTGACCGGAGAGATTCCACATTATATAGATGCTTTTTTTGAAGTGGTATCCGGTTTTACAACTACAGGTGCCAGTATTCTTACCGATGTAGAAGCACTGTCACATGCCAGCCTGTTCTGGAGAAGTTTTACCCACTGGGTAGGTGGTATGGGAATTCTTGTTTTTATTCTTGCATTTATTCCGAATAAAGGCAATGGTACGATCGTACATCTGATGAAAGCAGAAAGCCCGGGGCCAAGTGTAAGCAAGCTGGTGCCAAAGATCCGCTATACGGCTGCCATTCTATATGGTATCTATTTTGGAATGACAGTAGTACAGATCATTCTGCTGCTGGTAACAGGAATGCCGCTTTTTGATACACTCTGCATTGCTTTTGGTACAGCGGGAACGGGTGGATTTGCAGTAAGAAATGATGGATGTGCAGGTTACACCATGCTGCAGCAGGGGATCATTACAACGTTTATGATCCTGTTTGGAGTCAATTTTACCTTTTATTTCTGCATTTTAAAGAAAAAGATCAAACAGGCATCCAGTATGTCGGAAGTCTGGATGTATCTGGCGATCATTGCGGCAGCCATCACAGCGATTACGATCAATATTGCACCGGCTTTTCAGAATACATTTCTGGCATTTCATCATGCTGCATTCCAGGTTGGTTCGATCATTACGACCACTGGATTCAGTACGGTAGATTTCAATCAGTGGCCGGGATTTTCCAAGACCATTCTGGTGACGCTGATGTTTGTCGGTGCCTGTGCGGGAAGTACCGGCGGCGGGATCAAGGTATCACGTATTCTGCTGCTGTTAAAAGGCGTTGGGCGCGAGATTTCTCTGGCATTGCATCCAAGAAGTATCAAACGTGTGCGGATGGAAGGAAGAACGGTAGAGACGGAAGTGATCCGTTCCGTGAATGCATATCTGGCACTTTATATGATTATTTTTGTATTATCGATTCTGATCGTTTCACTGGATGAAAAAGATCTGGTCACGAATTTTACGGCAGTAGCAGCAACACTGAATAACATCGGACCGGGACTTGGCCAGGCAGGACCGGCAGGAAACTTTTCCGGATTTTCAGATCTTTCGAAGCTGGTTCTGAGTTTTGATATGCTGGCAGGCAGACTGGAACTGATTCCGATGCTGATGATTTTCGTACCGTCCGTATGGAGTGTTAAGAGAAAAAAATAATGCAGCTTGTAGTGAGGTGAGTGGATGTTTGGAGAATGCCATGCACATATCTTTATGAACGGAAGAAATTATAAAGAAGCTGTGGCACTGCATAAAGGCCATGTCAATGAAGAAGCAATCCGCGCTGCTTTTGCAGAATACCAGAAAAGAGATGTTTCCTTTATAAGAGATGGCGGTGATGCACTGCTGGTGTCAGAACGGGCTGCCAGGATCGCACCGGAATATGGGATTGATTACCGCACACCGTTGTTTGCTATTCACAGAAAAGGGCATTATGGCGGGATCGTAGGCAGAGCTTATGAGAACTGGATGGAGTACCACGAGCTTGTAAGGGAAGTGAAGGAGCGGGGTGGTGATTTCATTAAGATCATGATTTCTGGTATTATGGTATATGAGCAGTATGGGAAAATGTCAGAAGAGCCGCTTGGAAACGAAGAAATCAGAGAACTGATTCATATCGCACACGAAGAAGGCATGGCTGTCATGGTGCATGCAAACGGAGCAGATACGGTACGTGCGGCTGTTCTTGCCGGAGCAGACAGCATAGAACATGGAAATTACATAGATACCGATGTGCTGGATGCCATGAAAGCAGGTAAGACCGTATGGGTTCCGACCATTGTGACAACCGGGAATCTCTTTGGATGCGGGCGGTATCCGCAGGAAGAACTGCAGAAAATCTTTGATCGTGCGAGCCGGAATCTGCAGTATGCCTGGGAAAACAGGATTTTTATGGCGCTTGGGAGCGATGCGGGAGCGTATCGTGTACTGCATGGACAGGGCATACAGGATGAATATCAGATTTTTTGCAGGATTCTTGGAGAAACCGTACAGCTCAGGGAGCATCTGGCAGAAGGTGAGTCGATCATCAGAAGAAAATTTCAGGAGGGAAAGAGATGACAGTACAGAAGATAATCGCAGTTGGAGAAAATGAAAATACGGTATTTCGAAGCTGCAGAGACGGTATCCATACGGATGTATTTGAAACGATCTGCGCTTTCCTGAACAGCAAAGGTGGAACGATTCTGCTTGGCGTAGATGAAAAAGGAGCAGTAAGTGGTTTTAAGGAGCGGGCAATACCGGATATTGTGCGTGCCCTGGAACAGGCAATGCAAAATGGAGATAATTTCCAGCCGCCTTTTGAACTGGAACCGGTACGGGAGATTGCGGAAGGGAAGTATGTCTTAAGACTGAATGTTCCGGCAAGTCCGAATGTGCATGCCCTGCGTGGCAGAGTATTCGTGCGCAAAGGGCAGGAGAACCGGCGTGTGGAACAGAAAGAAGAACTGACCAGACTTTATGTGCAAAAACAGGAAACCTATACCGAACGGAAAATTTATCCGTTTCTGCGGGAAACGGATCTGCGGGAAGATCTGATCGAGCGGGCAAAAGCATGTATGCTGATGCAGGAGGATGCACCGCTTCTTGCCCATCTGGAGAATCCTCCTTTCCTGAAAGAAGGCAATTTCCTTGGAATAAATTATGAAACCGGGGAACGTGGTGTACGCTTTCTGGCAGGACTTCTGTTTGGAAAAGACAGCACGATCCAGAATCTGTTTGCCAATACGGAAGTATGTTGTGAAGTATGGGAAAATGGTCAGGTACAGCGGTTACGGCTTCATACAAACCTGCTGGACGAAGCAGAGAAGCTGACAAGGTTTTTAAAACCGGTACTTGGGGAAGCACAGGCGGCAGCGTTTACGGGAACTTTTCTTACATCCAGAGAATACACCAGTGCGCATCCGGCAAAGATCACGGCATCTGCGCATCAGGCATCTGCACAGTTTGCGGTAAGTATGGGGCGTTTCGGCAATCCGATGCTTAAAAACTGTTTTGTTCAGATGGGATTTCTCAAAGAGGGAGCAGAAGAAGGAATTCAAAGAAGAGAATCTGAAGGAATCTGTGAACTGACGATACAGGAAAAAGTGCAGCAGCAGAGACTTTCTTTCCCAAAAGCAGAGACGAAGAGAGAACACCGGGAGATTTCTGCAAAAGTCAGAACACCGGAACATTATCAGGAGACACCGCCAGAGAAGAGTTTTCCTGTATCTGAAGAAAATGCACATGCACGTTTTACACCGGAAGAACGTCAGCAGCAGATTTTACAGATGATGGCAGAAGATGAAAAAGTAAACATCAGTACTATGGTAAAAAGCTTGCAGGTTACCAAGCGTACGATCCTGCGTGATATCGATAAAATGAAAAAACAGGGGCTTCTGGTGCGGGAAGGTTCAGAGAAGAACGGCAGGTGGCTTTTGCTGGAGGAAGCAAAAAAACAGATACAGCATGATTAACTGGCTTGGAAGATAAAAGAGCCAGAGCAGTTTGTCAGCAATCTGTTCACAGTAAAAGAGCAGCGGTGCGAATGAAGAAAGATCTGCAAAGCGAGGCAGATTGAAAAGGCCGACATGAAGATCACAGATAAAAAGCATGGCAAGGCAGATCCGGAGCAGAAGTGGTGTAGTGTCTGCGTGCAGTACCCATGCGGAAAACAGATTGCAGAGCAGCAGTGAAATATAAAAAAAGGCGGCCGCCAGAAGGAGGCTGCTTTTTATATGCAAAAAAGAGCAGGTTATAAGAAGAAAAAGTGTGCCGCCAAGACCGGCAGCAATAAAATGGCGCACCGGGATGGAAAGCAGCTTTCGGTGGCAGTACTGGACTGCAATAAACAGTACAATGGCAATACCCTCAAACGGTGTTTTTAAAAAGAGGATATCGGCCGCAAAAGAAAGAAGAAGAGAAAAGAAAACAGGTTTCGGTTTCATAAAAAGCTCCTTTTTATTTGGTATTTTATAGGATATAAAAGTATATGCTTCTGATAACAGTATAACCAGAAAGCGTGTGCTTATACTTGCGGGAAAGGACATTTTGAGCTATACTTTGAACGCAGATTGCGAATATCCGTTTTACGAACAGGAGGGCAAGAAAGTGAAAAAAGCATCATTGATTCTTGAGGGAGGGGCGAAAAGAGGTATTTTTACATCTGGAGTACTCGATTATCTTATGGAGAAGGAGTATTATATTCCGCATGTGATCGGAGTATCCGCAGGTTCATGCAATGCAGTAGATTATGTTTCCAGGCAGCCACAGCGTACGAAAGCCTGCATGATCCGTTCCGGGGATGATGGGAAAATGATCAGTTTTCATCAGTTCTTCCGCACGAAGAGTCTGCTGGATATGGATCTGATCTTTGAACGGGATCCAAAAGAACTGCATCCATTTGATTTTGATACGTATTTTGCATCGGATATGACCTGTGAGATCGTGGTCACGAACTGTCTGACCGGAGAGGCAGAATATCTGACGGAAACCAGGGACGGTGACCGCCTGATGCAGCTTTGCCGCGCCTCAAGCAGTATGCCGCTTGTGACTCCGATGGTAGAGATTGGCGGGACACCTTATCTGGATGGAGGAATCGCAGATTCTATACCGCTGATCCACAGCATGAAAAGCGGATATCGGAAAAATGTTCTGATCCTGACACGGAACAAGGGCTATCGAAAAAATATGTCCAAAAGAGACGCACTGATGTATCAGACGGCGTTTAAGGAATATCCGAATCTTGTCAGAGCCCTCTGCCAGAGAGCACACCAGTATAATGAAGTTATGGAGCGCATTGAGAAGTGGGAAGAAGAAGGAAAGATTTTTGTGGTCCGGCCAGAAATTGCAACGGTTTCCCGTCTGGAATCCAAACCGGAAGTGCTGGAGAATTTTTACCGGCACGGATATGAGAAAATGAAAGAGCAGTTTGCACAGTTGCAGGATTTTCTTTCCGAAGCGTAAAAAAGCAGCAGCTATGCTTATTTTGCAGCAAAACAGGAGAAATTATGTTAGTAGAACGTTTCTATCCAGATGAATATCTGGATTCAACTTATCGTATTGATTTTGATAAACTGGCGGAAGAAGGGTACAAAGGAGTCTTATTTGACATTGACAATACGCTTGTGCCGCATGGAGCACCGGCAGATGACCGGGCGAAACAGTTGTTTTCTCATTTAAGAGAAATCGGAATGGATTATTGTGTGATCTCGAATAACCAGCTTCCACGTGTTAAACCATTTGCAGATACCGTGCAGGCAAAGTACATCGAAGATGCCCATAAGCCATCCACCAGGAATTATAAGAGAGCGATGCAGATGATGGGCTGCAATGAAAAGAACAGTCTGTTTGTCGGTGACCAGCTTTTTACGGATGTATGGGGGGCAAAACGCGCAGGAATGCGCACCATTCTGGTAAAACCGATTCATCCAAAGGAAGAGATCCAGATCGTGCTGAAACGTTATCTGGAAAAAATTGTGCTTTATTTTTATCAGAAAGACAGGAAAAAGATATGAAAGAAAGAATTTTAAAGTTATTGGAGCAGGAGAACGTGGAGGCAGTTCTGATATCCGATGGCTACAATATGCGCTATCTGAGCGGATTTTGCGGAGCGACAGGTTATCTGTATCTTTCGGGAAAACAGCAGGTGCTGATGACGGACTCCCGTTATACCACACAGGCAAAAAAGGAAGCACCGCAGTTTGATGTTGTGGAAGTGTCAGCCAGTCAGGGCTATCCGCAATGGATTGCATCCTGTATACAGAAAGATGCGGTGAAAAGCATTGGTTTTGAAGACCAGCAGATGATCTGTGCAGAATTTAAAAAGATCAGCAGTCAGGTTTCAGAAGATGTACAGTGGAAAGAAATGGGCGAAAAGGTAAACCAGATGCGCTGCATCAAAACGGATCAGGAGATCGAAAAGATCGCCAGGGCAGAAGAGATTGGTGATCTGGCATTTCAGAGAATCCTGGGAGATATAAAACCAGGTGTGACTGAGCTTACGATTGCGGCAAAACTGGATTATTATATGAGGGAACTTGGCGCGGAGGGAAACAGCTTTGATACGATCGCAGCCTCCGGACTTCACTCTGCCATGCCGCATGCTATTCCATCAGAGAAAAAACTGGAGCAGGGCGATTTTCTTACCATGGATTTCGGATGCCGTTATCAGGGATACTGTTCCGATATGACGAGAACGGTTGTGCTTGGAAAAGCATCGGATAAGCAGAAAGAAATTTATGGAATCGTACTGGAAGCACAGACGGCAGCGCTGGAACAGATCCGTGCCGGAAAAACGGGGGCAGAGATTGACAAAGTTGCAAGAGATATCATAGCAGAAGCAGGCTATGGGGACTGTTTTGGACATGGACTTGGACATAGTACAGGACTGTTTATCCACGAAGAACCGCGTCTGTCACCAAAATGTCATACCGTTCTTCAGGAACAGGTAACAATGACGGTGGAACCTGGCATTTATGTACCGGAATTTGGCGGTGTGCGCATCGAAGATTTAGTGGTGATCACAGAAAAAGGATGCCGGAATCTGACACATTCACCAAAAGAACTGATAGAACTGTAAAAAACAGTTGAAAAAGCGCGCGTTTTATTATAAAATAGGATGAGATTATGCGGACAGGCGATGACAGAAATGCTGTAAGCGGAATGCGAATGTCCGTTTGAAAAATAAGGAGGAAGATCAGATGGTATCAGCAGGAGATTTTAAAAACGGTATTACGCTGGAGATTGACGGAACAGTGTACCAGATTCTTGAGTTTCAGCATGTTAAGCCGGGTAAAGGTGCAGCTTTTGTCCGCACAAAGCTGAAAAATATTGTAAACGGCGGTGTAGTAGAAAAAACATTCCGTCCGACAGAAAAATTTCCACAGGCACGTATTGACAGAGTGGATATGCAGTATCTTTACAATGATGGAGATCTGTTCTATTTCATGAATGTTGAAACCTATGACCAGGTTGCACTGAATGAGGACACGATCGGTGATGCTCTGAAATTTGTAAAAGACAACGAGATGGTAAAAGTATGTTCCATCAACGGTGATGTATTTGCAGTAGAACCTCCACTGTTCGTAGAACTGGAGATCACAGAGACAGAACCTGGCTTCAAAGGTGATACTGCTCAGGGAGCAACCAAACCGGCAACGGTTGAGACAGGTGCAAACGTAAACGTACCACTGTTCGTAGAACGTGGGGATAAGATCAAAATCGACACAAGAACAGGAGAATACCTGTCCAGAGTATAAGTAGTAGAGTGATCAGATGCGATGACGCAGAGGATGCTTTCTATACAAACACAGAGCTGTTGCAGTAAAAGAAAGACTGCAGCAGCTTTTTTTCTGTTAAAGAAGTAAAATGATTGTACTACGTAAAAGAATGTGATATATTGGAAAGGAAAAATTTGAAAGGGGAAAAAGAAGTGGAAAAATCGAAAAACAAGAATAAAAGAGGTATTTTATGGATGCTGGCACTAATATGCGTGATGAGTTTTTTTGCAAAAACGACAACCTTTGCAGCTACGGTCAAGACAGTAGATATGCAGGATTTGGGCTCTGGAATGTATGCCTATCTGGGAATGCTGAAAAATTCTAAGACAACAATGTACCACAGAATAAAGATTGAGAAAAAAGGACTGTTGCTGGTAACCGGAGGAATCTTTACAAGCGATGGAGAACGATATGGTATGAATACATGTCTTTATGATAGCAATCGAAGATCTCTGGAACCATATGGAAAAAGTTATGTGGATGTTACAACTGAAAAATTTGTTGTATACGGTGTAAATCCAGGAACTTATTATATTCAGGTGAAGAATCAGAAATATTATCAGATTTCAGCAGCCGTGTTAACAGCGAAAGATTATGGTGGTGTCAGCAAAAAGAAAGCACAGACACTTGTGCATAAAAAAAGGCTGGGCGGTCTTGTGCCGGCAGGAGAAAAAGGAACCGGCATAGAATGGTTTAAATTTAAACTGAATCGTAATAAAAAAGTGAAGATTGAATTGGCAGCACTTGGAAATACAGGTTTTCGCTTTTATCTCTATGGACCAAGTTATAAAAAGGGAATATGTATGGCTTCATTGGAAAATGATGCACTGAATTTCCAGAAGAAAGAAAAATTGAAAAAAGGAACGTATTATATCAAAGTGGTCAGAACATCAAAAAAACGTGTCGCATCGGGATATTATGATATTCGATGGGTTACAAAATGAGAAAGAACAAGAGTGAACTGAAAATACTACAATGAAATTTTCTGAAATTTCATAAGAAATGATTGAAATATATGATAAAATATGGTAAAATTTAAAGCATATCCGGGTTGGAGCGTACCGTCCGGAATGTCACTTTTAGAAAAGAGATCTATGAAAAAAGGAATGAAAGGGGAATGAACCAAATGGCAGAAAACAAAACAAGATGGAGCCGCAGATTTCTGATGCTGGCAGCCGCGTTTGCGCTGATCTTCTGTATGAAGAGTACTGCAAATGCAGCAGGTACACAGGTAGTAGATATGCAGAAGAGTGGTAAGGTGTATATTTACAAGGGTATGCTGGAAGATAACCATACAACGGTTTATCATCGTTTTGTCGTACAGAAATCAGGTATACTGGCTGTGGCAGGAAGTCAGATCAGTACGTATGGTACTTATGGAATGAACGTTTCACTGTGTGATAAGAACAAACGCGTGCTGGAGTCATATCGGAGCAGTTATGTCAGCACTGATGAACCGGTAACTTACTGGGTGAAACCAGGTACTTATTATCTTAAGGTAGAGAACTATCAGTATTATGTGTTATCTGCTTCCTCAAAAAATGTGGCAGACAGAGGCGGAGCAAGCAAAAAGAAAGCAACGAATATCAAACAGAAGAAAACCATTACCGGTGTGTTGCCTGCAGGAGAAAAAGGAAGTAAAGCAGACTGGTTCAAGTTTAAAATGACAAAAGATAAAAAGTTGCAGTTGAACCTGGAAGCAAATGGAAATACGGGTGTTACCTTTTATCTGTATGGACCAAGCTACAAAAAAGGAACTTCAATCTATCTGTATAATCAGTCACAGAAATGCTACAGTATCAATGCATTCACCCGGAAGAAAGCCAAGATTAAAAAAGGAACATATTATATCAAAGTGGTACGTACCACCAAGAAAAATACTGCTTCCGCAGGCTACAGCATCAAGTGGAGCATGAAATAAAAGCGAGTCGGATGTTTTAAAACCGACAGACAAGAAAAGCCATAATCTCAGAAAAGCGAAAGAACGTTTCTGAACATTATGGCTTTTATTCTTGGTTATGAGCAAGTAGCAAAGCGGATTGCGAATATCCGCTTGACTTTTAGTGTTATTTTTTCTGGGAGATGATAAGTCCGATAAAGATCAGGATCGATCCGGCAAGTGATACAAGTGTTATTTTTTCATGAAGGACGAGCATGGACAGGACAACGGTTACAACAGGAGATACATAGATGTAGACACTTGTTTTTACCGCACCGATCCATTTGGTGGAGAGGTTCCAGAGCAGGAAGCCCATGGCACTTGCACACAGTCCAAGAAACAGGATTCTGTAAAAATAAATTCTTCTTGTAACGGCAATGACCGGGTATTCCCATTCACCGATTTTCCTGACCAGTGCTGAATAGCATCCCCAGGAGATCATTGCCAGAAATGCAAGTCCGTCTCCGAGCGGATTAAGCTGCAGATTTTTCTGACCATTTAAGCTGATTAAGATCACACCGGCGATGGCAACTACAAATCCAATATAGAAGTAGATGCCGGAGCGTTCATTTTTAAAAAAGAAACCAACCATAACGGCCACAAAAAATGGCGCACAGGCAACGATGATACCGACATTGGAGGCATAAGTCATCGTCAGTGCTGTATTTTCCAGCATAAAGTACAGTACGATCCCGAAAAGTCCGGCACCGGCAAATGCCAGTTCCTGTTTTGTTTTTTTCAGTTTCAGGTGATGGGGATAAAACAAAAGCAGTGCAAAAAATGCCAGCAGTGCGCGTGTAAAGAGCACTTCAGCAGGCAAAAAATAAGAGAGAAGAACTTTTGTTGATACAAAAGTAGCTCCCCACATGATCTGTGTGCCGTATGCCATGCCATGTCCCAGCAATTTTTTCTTATCGTTTGTCATTTTTTCAGTCCTTTGCAAATTTCAGTAAGCATATTTGTTAGCTATGTTATCGAAAAGTCATGGTTTTTGCAACTGTTTTTTCTCTTTTTCTTTACACTTTACACAAAAAGGTATAACATAAATCTATTGTAACTATTCAGCAGGAAAAGAAGGGAGTAAAACGATGGATTATTCGATTAACACAAAATGTGTGCAGGCAGGTTATACACCTGGAAATGGTGAACCAAGACAGATTCCAATCGTTCAGTCAACGACTTACAAATATAATACAAGCGAGGACATGGGAAAATTGTTTGACCTGGAGGCTGAGGGATATTTTTATTCCAGACTTCAGAATCCGACGAACGATTATGTGGCAGCAAAGATTACAGCGCTGGAAGGTGGGACGGCCGGTATGCTGACTTCTTCCGGACAGGCAGCGAATTTTTTTGCCTTATTTAATATTTGTGAAGCAGGCAGTCATATCGTGGCATCTTCTTCTATTTACGGTGGAACATATAACCTTATTTCTGTAACAATGAAAAAAATGGGTGTAGATGTGACCTTCGTAGATCCGGATTGTACAGAGGAAGAATTGAATGCCGCTTTTCTGGAAAATACAAAGGCAGTATTTGGGGAGTCGATCGCAAATCCGGCACTGACGGTACTGGATATTGAAAAGTTTGCAAAAGCAGCACATGCACATGGTGTTCCGCTGATCGTGGATAATACCTTCCCGACACCGGTCAATTTACGGCCGATCGAGTGGGGAGCAGATATTGTAACACATTCCACAACGAAATATATGGATGGACATGGAGCGGCTCTTGGCGGAGCAATCATTGACGGTGGTAAATTCGACTGGATGGCGCACGCAGAAAAATTTCCGGGACTTTGTACTCCGGATGAATCTTATCATGGCATTACTTATGCAGAAAAGTTTGGTAAAGAAGGTGCTTTTATCACAAAATGTACTTCTCAGCTAATGCGTGACCTTGGGTGTGCACAGTCACCACAGAGCGCGTTTATCCTGAATCTTGGTCTGGAGTCTCTTCATGTGCGCATGCCAAGACATGTGGAAAATGGTCAGGCAGTAGCGGAATTTCTTGAGAAACAGGATAAAGTAGAATTTGTGAATTATCCGACACTTCCATCTAACAGATATTATGAAGTGGCAAAGAAATATCTGCCGCATGGAGGCTGCGGTGTTGTTTCTTTTGAACTGAAAGGCGGAAGAGAAGCCGCAGAAAAGTTCATGAAAAATCTGAAACTGGCAGCAATCGAGACACATGTAGCAGATGCGAGAACTTGTTGTCTGAATCCGGCAACGTCCACACACAGACAGATGAACGATGAGCAACTGATCGCAGCCGGAATCCCGGCAGGACTGATCCGTATCTCCTGTGGACTGGAGGACAAGAACGATCTGATCGCAGATATTGCACAGGCTTTGGATGCCATTGATTAAAACAGATATGGACAGAAAGGAAGATGGTATGAACGAACTGTATGAGGCGATTGAACAGAAAATCAAAGCATCTGGCTATCCGAGAGCGATTTCGGGAGAAGATGTATACAATGATATCTGCGATCAGATTGACGGAAAAGAAAACGGAACCTATCTGCTTCTGTCAAAATTTGAGGAGGATGTGGTGTTTGAATATCATATCACGATCCAGGATGAGGATTTCAACCTCGGAATTCTGACTATGCGGACACCGGAAGGTGTGTTTGAAGCGGATTTTGATGCGTAAATCAGTTAAAAAGTATTTTAATAAGGAAGGAACGCAAAACCGGATAGGTAACTTGGTTCAGTTTTTCGGATATTCGACTAAGGTAAACGTTTTGCGGTCTGATTTTATGATCCCGTCAGCCTTTAATTTTTTCAGTTCCCGCATCATGGCACTGCGGTCAACGGAGAGATAATCGGCAAGCGTACTTAAAGAAAATGGCAGCGTAAAGCTGTTTGAGTGTTGCTCCTGTGCAAGTTTTTCAAAATAGCACAGGAGCTTTTCTTTTGTTGTTCTCTGGGACAGGATTTCCAGATGCTCGCTTAGGGCGATCGCCTTTCTTGAGATCAACTGCAGGGCATTGCTGACTAAAAGACTGTGAAAATTGCAGGCATTCGGGCAGCGTTTGATCAGATGGGCATAGTCGATAAACTGGATCTTGCAGCTCTTGGTGCAGATCACCTGCAAAGAATCGCCGTCCGGAGACAGGGCAGAAAGAGCCGAGCCGAAAACATCGCCGGTTTTCAGATATTCCAGAATGGTCTGGCGGCCGTCCAGGTGCGTGCGGATGATGGCGGCTTCTCCTTCAAGAAGATAGCCGATGCGATCCGGGTGATCTGCATAAAAACAGATGGTCTCGTCGGCGGAAAAAGACTTTTCGAGTGCGTGGAAACAGACCATCATGCGATGGTATTCTTCGGGTGTGATCCCGTCAAAAAGAGAAAGTTTTGTATTCATAAATACCTCCTGTAAATTTGTTGCATATGCAACAGAAATATCTGTTGATACAAAGTATAGTATAAACATAACAAAAAAGCAAATGATAAATTAGACATCATAAAAAGCTTAAAGCTGCACAGGGCATTTTAAATCAAGAATAAAAAATGTAGCTGTGAAGATATAGAGCAATTGCGGAACCACAGGAGGTATGCTATGAAAACATTAAAGCTGAGAGATGATTTTTACTGGGCGGGGATCGTGGATGACACGCTCAAGGTTTTTGATATTATCATGTACACGGAATTTGGCACAACATACAATTCTTATGTGCTCAAAAGCGGCGGTAAGGTCGTATTGTTTGAAACGGTAAAGGAAGCCTTTTTTGAGGAGTGGATGAACAAACTCGGCGAGGTGATCGATGTGACAAAGATTGATTATCTGGTGGTCAATCACACGGAGCCGGATCATGCGGGCAGTGTGCAGCGTCTTCTGGAATTGAGTCCGCAGCTCAAGATCATTTCTACCGCCTGTGCAGCCGGATTCTTAAAGGAGATCGTGAACGGCGAATTCTGCAATCTGATCGTGCATGACAACGAGACAATGAAGATTGGGGATAAAACGCTGCGTTTTCTGCTGGTTCCGAATCTGCACTGGCCGGATACGATGTATACGTTTATTGAAGAAGAACAGGTGCTTGTGACCTGCGATTCCTTCGGTTCTCACTATGGATTTCAGGATGTGCTGGTCAGCAAGGTGACGGATCAGGAAGGCTATATGCGGGCAACGAAATATTATTTTGACTGCATCATCGGGCCATTTAAGCCATTTATGCTGAAAGCACTGGAGCGTGTAAGAGAACTGGATGTATCGATGATCTGTCCGGGGCACGGACCGGTGCTGGATTCCGGGATCGATTTTATCGAGGACACCTATGAGAGATGGTGCACCGTGGTCAACCCAAACCAGAAAAAAACGGTGGTCATTCCTTATGTGAGTGCCTATGGCTATACAAAGCAGATCGCAGAAAAGATCGCGGAAGGCATCAAAGCCAGCGGCGACATTGAAGTGCGAAGCTATGACATGGTGACGGCAGACCAGGCGAAAGTGCTGGAAGAGATCGGATTTGCCGATGGTATTTTATTTGGAACGCCGACGATCGTCGGGGAAGCATTAAAGCCGATCTGGGATCTGACAACTTCTATTTTTGCAGGCACACACGGCGGAAAACTGGCAAGTGCATTCGGCAGTTACGGCTGGAGCGGAGAAGGCGTGCCGCATATCATGGAGCGTCTGAAACAGCTTCGCATGAACACGGTGGACGGACTTCGCATCCGTTTTCGTCCGGGAGATACGGATCTTGTCGATGCTTTCGAATACGGCTACAATTTCGGCTCGCTTTTGCAGGATAAAAAGGCAGAGAAAACAGCCAAAGGCAGCCGGAAGCTTGTGAAATGTCTGGTGTGCGGTGAGATTTTTGATTCTTCCCTGGAAGTATGTCCGGTCTGCGGTGTAGGACGTGAAAATTTTGTGCCGGTGGAAGCAGAGGAGACATCTTATCGAAAAGACGGCGATGAATTTTATGTGATCCTTGGAAACGGTACGGCGGGACTGAACGCGGCGAAAGCCATCCGGGAGCGGGATAAGACTTCTTCAATTCTTATGATCTCGGAGGAAAAATATCCGACCTACAACCGCCCGATGCTGACAAAAGCCTTAAATGCCGGACTTGAAATCGGCCAGATCGCAGTGGAACCGGAGAGCTGGTACGAGGAGAACCAGGTTTATCAGATCCTTGGCAAAAAGATCATTTCAGTAGATAAAACGGAAAAAGAGGTGACACTTGAGGACGGCATGCGTCTGAAATACACGAAGCTGATCTATGCACTGGGAGCAAAAAGCTTTGTACCTCCGATCCCGGGAAACGAAAAAGAGCAGGTGGCTGTGATCCGTACCCTGGAAGATGCAGAGAAAATCGAGCAGATGATCAGAAAGAACGGCCATGCGGTTGTGATCGGCGGCGGTGTGCTTGGCCTTGAGGCAGCCTGGGAGCTGAAAAAGGCAGGATGCCAGGTGACGGTTCTCGAGGCGGCTCCGGTTCTGATGGGAAGACAGTTGGATGAAGGTGCGGCAGCAATGCTTGAAGCAGTCGCAGAACGTGCCGGCATTACGATCCGAACCGGCGTAAAGATTGAAAAGATCGAAGGTCAGGAGCGTGTAACGGGCGTTTGTCTGGCAGACGGAGAAGAGATCGCAGCCGATCTGGTGCTGATCTCCTGCGGTGTGCGTGCAAATACGGAACTTGCAGAAAAGATGGGACTGAAGATCAACCATGCGGTTGTGGTCAATGAAAAGATGCAGACCAGTGAGAAAGATATCTATGCCTGCGGAGACTGCGTGGAATTTGAAGGGGAAAATGCAGCACTCTGGTCAGAGGCAAGTGAGCAGGGAAAAGTCGCAGGAGCAAGTGCAGCCGGGGAGTGCGTGGAATATCAGAAAGTGCAGATGCCGCTGTCCTTTAACGGCATGAATACCTCCCTGTATGCGATCGGAGATAACGGCAGAAACAAAAATCTTCTTTATAAGACGCTGGAGATCTGCGACAGAAGCAAAAAGCAGTATGAGAAACTGTATTTCCTGAACGGAAAGCTCTGCGGTGTGATCCTGATCGGAAATGTATCAAAAATGGCAAAAATGACAAAACTGATAGAGAGGAAAGCAACGTTTGCGGAAGTGATCCTGGACAAGGAAACGGAAAGTTATTGATTTTACCGTTGTAGTGGGGAGAAAAATATTATATAATCAAGGCAGGTGGTGTCGAAGGCAGGGACCACCTGCCTTTAAACGAATTAAGAAGGTATTTAAAAAAGAGGAGTGTGATAGCAAATGTTAAGAATTGGTATGCTGACAAGTGGCGGTGACTGTCAGGCACTCAATGCAACAATGCGAGGAGTAGTCAAAGGTCTCAGTGCAAATGTGCAGGAACTCGAAGTTTATGGATTTTATGATGGATACAAAGGTCTGATCTACGGCAATTACCGTATGCTTTCAGCAAAAGATTTTTCCGGAATCCTGACAAAGGGCGGAACGATCCTTGGAACATCCAGACAGCCGTTCAAGCTGATGCGTACACCGGATGAGCACGGACTGGACAAGGTAGAGGCCATGAAGCAGAATTACTACAAACTGCGTCTGGACTGCCTGGTGATCCTCGGTGGAAACGGAACACAGAAAACGGCAAATCTGCTGCGTGAAGAGGGACTGAACATCATCCATCTGCCAAAGACCATCGACAATGATATCTATGGCACAGACATGACATTCGGTTTCCAGAGTGCGGTTGACATTGCAACCGATGCAATCGACCGTATCCACACAACAGCAGCATCCCACAACCGTGTATTCTTAGTTGAAGTTATGGGACACAAAGTCGGCTGGCTGACGCTTCATGCCGGAATCGCCGGCGGTGCAGATATCATCCTGATTCCGGAGATCCCTTACGATATCGACAAGATCATCGAAGCAATTCACAAGAGAGCGGCATCCGGACACGGATTTACCATTCTGGCAGTTGCAGAGGGTGCGATCTCCAAAGAAGATGCAGCCCTTCCGAAGAAAGAATTAAAAGAAAAGATCAAAAAGAGAAAACATCCGTCGGTATCTTACGAGCTGGCAGAGCAGATTTTCCAGAAGACCGGCATCGAAGTGCGTATCACTGTTCCGGGACATACACAGCGAGGCGGAAGCCCTTGCCCGTATGACCGTGTACTGTCAACCAGACTGGGCGCAGAGGCAGCAAGTCTGATCATGAAAAAGGAATACGGCTACATGGTAGGTATCATCAACGGCAAAGTCAAGAAAGTACCGCTCGGTGATGTGGCCGGCAAGCTGAAGATGGTTTCTCCGGACGATCAACTGATCAAAGAAGCAAAATGCATCGGCATCAGCTTCGGTGTATAAACATCCGGATATTTATTTAGAAACAGAGGGAAAGCATGAGCTATACTGCTTTATACCGTAAATTCCGTCCTGACTCCTTCCAAGATGTGAAGGGTCAGGACGCAATTGTGCGGACATTAAAAAATCAGATCAAGGCACAGCGTATCGGACATGCCTATCTGTTCTGCGGTACCAGGGGAACAGGTAAAACGACGGTGGCAAAGATCCTTGCAAAAGCGGTAAACTGTGAGCATCCCATTGATGGAAATCCCTGCAACGAGTGTCAGACCTGCAAGGCGATCGCCGCGGGAAATTCCATGAATGTGATTGAGATCGACGCAGCTTCCAACAACGGTGTGGATAACATCCGTGAAATCAGGGAAGAGGTCGCTTACTCACCGACCAGCGGCAAGTATAAGGTCTACATCATTGATGAGGTTCATATGCTGTCTATAGGTGCGTTTAATGCACTGCTTAAGACACTGGAAGAACCGCCTTCCTATGTCATTTTTATTCTGGCAACAACGGAAGCGCACAAGATTCCGATCACGATCCTCTCCAGATGTCAGCGTTATGATTTCAAGCGGATCGCGCGCACAACGATCGTGGACCGTCTGCGGGAACTTATGAAGGAAGAGCAGGTAGAGGTAGAGGATAAAGCATTGCGCTACATTGCCAAAAAAGGCGATGGTTCGATGCGAGATGCCTTAAGTCTGCTGGATCAGTGTATTGCCTTTTATTTAGGCGAAAAGCTGACATATGAGCATGTCCTCGATGTGCTTGGTGCAGTAGATACCGATGAGTTCAGTAAACTGCTGCGGGAAGTGCTGGACGGGGATGTCACACAGGTGATCCTGCATCTGGAGAATATGATCATGCAGGGGCGTGATCTGACACAGCTTGTGAGCGATTTTACCTGGT
Organism: uncultured bacterium; assembly: GCA_905214675.1. GTDB lineage: Bacteria > Bacillota > Clostridia > Lachnospirales > Lachnospiraceae > Hominisplanchenecus. The sequence continues at coordinate 27,744 of CAJMMS010000005.1, read as the reverse complement.
ATATGCGAAACCTGCTTCTGCTTAAAAGTTCTGATAACATGGAAGAGGTGCTGGATGTCTCCGCGGAGAATCTGGAGCAGCTCAAAGAAGAAGCGGCGATGGTGCGGGATGACACGCTGATGCGTTACATCCGCATTTTTTCAGAATTGCAGAATCAGATCAAATACGCAGGCTCCAAGCGAGTGATGCTGGAGGTGGCACTGATCAAACTGTGCCGGCCGCAGATGGAGCAGGATACACTTTCGGTACTGGAACGTGTGCGCAGGCTGGAAAAACAACTGGCATCCGGTGTAGCAGTAAGACAGCAGGACGCAGTTTCAACATCGGTATATCAGGACAGTACGTTTGCAGATTCCGGGAATACAGCAGGGATGGAAGCGATATCAGGTGCGGTGGATACCTCTTCGCTGGAAAAAGCAGCGCCGGAAGATCTGCAGAAAGTTGTTGGTATGTGGCGGAGTATTCTTGCACAGACATCCGGACGCTTCCGTGTAGTGCTGGCAAGTGCTGTTCCAAAGTTTAACGTCGAAAAAAACGATGGCACGCTTTATATCGTATTTTCTGATTTTCTTGGGGAAACGTATGTCAATGACTCCAAGAAGGCAGAAGTACTGGAACAGATCATTGCGGCAAAGACCGGAAAGCAGGTAAAAGTAAAAATGATCCTGCAGGCCGATGAACAGGTAACAAATGTCAGACTTTCAAAGGTGCGGGTAGAAGAAGCACTGGAGAAACTGGTCCATGCAGAGATAGAAATAGAAGATTAAACAGGAGGATAGAATCATGGCAAAACGTGGAGGATTCCCGGGTGGAGGTATCCCGGGCAATATGAATAATCTGATGAAGCAGGCACAGAAAATGCAGCGTCAGATGGAAGAGAACCAGAAAGCACTGGAAGAAAAAGAATTTACTGCAGCGGCAGGCGGCGGTGTAGTAGAGGTGACGATCTCCGGTAAAAAAGAAGTAACCAAAGTTTCACTGAAAGAAGAAGTAGTGGATCCGGATGATATCGAGATGCTGGAAGATCTGATTATGGCAGCGACCAATGAAGCACTGAGAAAAGTGGATGAAGAGACCAATGCTGTTATGTCCAAACTGACGGGCGGTCTTGGTATGGGTGGAGGCTTTCCGTTCTAATGGATTACTATAGCAGTCAGATCACAAAACTGATCGAAGAACTTTCAAAACTGCCGGGTGTGGGGGCGAAATCAGCCCAGCGCCTGGCGTTTCATATTATTAACCGCCCGGTCGAAGAAGTGCAGCGTCTTTCTGATGCAATCATTGATGCAAGAAAAAATGTAAGGTACTGCAAAGAGTGTTTTACCCTGACGGATGAAGAACTTTGTCCAATCTGTAAGAACGATGCCAGAGATCATGGGACGATCATGGTAGTGGAAAATACCAGAGATCTTGCAGCCTATGAAAAAACGGGCAAATTTGACGGCGTATATCATGTGCTGCATGGCGCGATTTCACCAATGCTTGGCATCGGACCTGGAGATATCCGGCTCAAAGAACTGATGACAAGGCTCCAGGGAGATGTGAAAGAAGTGATCATAGCCACCAATTCCAGTCTGGAAGGGGAGACAACCGCAATGTATATCAGCAAGCTGATCAAGCCGACCGGCATCAAGGTCAGCCGGATTGCCAGCGGCGTACCAGTGGGGGGAGATCTGGAGTATATTGATGAGGTTACGCTGCTTCGGGCACTGGAAGGACGCGTGGAGCTGTAAAAGAGATGTCACAGGTTTAACGGGTTATCCAGAGCGTCAATGGCATGTGAGATACCAAGCGTGATCTGTGCAGCCAGGGGCATGACGGCAGACAGCCGCGTTGCCTGCAGCACCAGATGGGAAAATGGCGTAAAGGATGCGACAATTCCGGTAACGAAAAAGTCTCCGACTGCGCAGAGGTTTTTATCAACTCCGGCACCGGGACAAAGGCTGCCTTTTCCGGCTGTGATATATCCGAGATGTTCCTTTGTCCCAAAAGAGGCATCTACAGCAATCAGAGGATGACCGTTCCAGATTTCTTTTATTTCGAAAAGAACCTGCTCCAGATTTAAAGCATGTACCGGCATCTCCAGTGTACCGAACACGGGGATGCTTTTTTGATAGCGTTTCTGCAGGGCACTGCCTACCATAGGTCCTAAGCTGTCTCCGGTAACACGATCGCTTCCGATACACAGAACTACTGGCATCTGGCGGGAAAAGTCACAGGATTTCAGACTTTGGGACAGAGAATGGCCAAGAAGTGCAGGCGTTCTGGAAGAGTGTGCATCAAAATAGCAGGGTGTTTCAGACAATAACATAGAAAATAGTCATTCCTTTCCTTTTTCGGATTTGTTTTTAAAGTGTATCCCATCAGAAAAGACTTTATTCATTTTGCAAAGAGTCTGTTTTCCACTTGGAAATATGTCGGAAAACTTTTTTGATTTTACCCACGAATTGCTAAATTTTGCAGATGCTTTGTGATAGGATAGGCATATCAGCGAGGATTGTATAGCAAGAAGGAGGATCGGGCATATGATCGAAATGGTTTACAGAGGCACCTCAAAAGATGGAAAAGAAAGGAACAGCCTGCCAAAGAACATAAGGCAGATCGGGGATGCCGGGAAAGAAAAGCGTGTTTATATAGAAGATTATGTGATTACCTTTCTGGAAAAAACAGATTGTGCAGTCCTTTTAGGCGAAGTGTGGCAGAATGGTTCCATGAAATGCTTTTTTGCAGACGGTGCGGTCAAGATAGAGAGTGAACTGCCGGAAGATGCATCCTGGGAGGGTGTTTACCGGGAAATGAAAGCTTCTTTTCCGGGAAGAGAAATCCTTGGCTGGGCAAAGAAAATGGAAGAACTGGAAGAAGAAACGCTTCCGGAAAAAATAGCAGATGTACACAGAGAACAGTTTCCAGGTGAGGACAGGCTATTGTTTCTGTATGATGAAGAAGAAAATGCGAATGTTTATCTGACAGAAAGTACCGGGCTTTTAAAGCAGCCGGGTTACTGCATTTATTATGAGAAAAATGAACAAATGCAGAATTACATGATAAAAGTGAATGAAGGAAAATCCGTAGAATCTGAGGCAAAAGGGCAGGATAAAGCCATACGCAGTTTTCGCCGGAGATTTTCAGAAAAATATGAGAACGCACCAAAAGAAGAGCGCAGACAGCCATCAGGCAGAACTCCGGCAATGGTGCGTTTTTTATATGGGGCAAGTATGTTTCTGGTACTGACGATTCTGATCATTGGAGTTACTATGGTCAACAATTACGGACGTATGAAAGATATGGAGGTAACGCTTCAGGAAATGGCGCTGGGAGAAACACAGAAAGAAACAAGTGCACTGGAGGCATCGGCGCAGGCAGAAGGCGAAAAAAAGACAAAAGAAACCATGAGGGCGAATGAAACAGAAAAGACATGGATGTTAAAAGAAAGCAGCACGGAAAGTGCTGTGATGACAGAAAGCGGCAGCCGGACAAAAGAAACGGCTGTGCAGACCGGGGAAACACTGCAAAGTGACAGTACGGATCGTCAGGTGGACAGACAGAGCAGTCAGAGTGAAAAAAACAGTGAGACGAATCAGCAGACGACGGAAAAGGAAACAACAGTACAGACGGATGCAGCACAAAGCAGCAATGCATCTGCTTCAAGCCGTGCTGCCGCATCCGACAATGTGGCACAGTATCAGGCAGAGTATACGGTCCGGGAGGGCGATACGCTGGCAATCGTCTGCCGCATGTATTATGGAAATCTGGACAAGCTTCAGGAAATCTGTGATCTGAATGGAATCACCGATCCAAATACCATTTTACCGGGGCAGAAGCTGGTATTACCGTAGAAAAGATGGTGGGAGTGCGAAGCACGGAAGGATCCGCAGGCATCATAGTTGAGGTTTTTTGCCCCTGGCATCAATATATAATTTGCAAAACAGGACTGGTATCAGAAAAGCAAACATTCTGATATCAGTCTTTTTGTTGTAGTGCAGATGTCCTGAATTTGAAAAACAATATTGACAAAACTGGAAAACTAGTGTACTATTTAACTATGACAGTGATACAAGAAAGAAGGAAGAGCCTATGGAATACAATTCATCGCTGCCAATTTATTTACAGGTGGCTAATTTGATCAAACGTGACATTGTCACAGGAAAACGAGAACTTGGTGAAAAGCTTCCCTCCGTCCGGGAACTGGCGGTGTCTTACACCATCAATCCGAATACGGTCAGCCGTGTATACAAGGAGCTTGAGATGGAAGGGGTCTGTTTTACCAGGCGAGGCATGGGAACATTTGTGACGGAAAATCCGAAGAAGGTGAAAAGTATGAAAGAAGAAATGGCAGGGACATTGATCCGTGAATTCCTGGAAGGAATGCAGCAGCTTGGATTTACCAGAGCGGAGGCGATCCGGATTCTGGAAGAAAAGGATAAGGAAAAGAGTGGTGAATGATATGGAAAATATGTTGGAAAGTATTGGAGTAACCAAAAACTATGCAGGTAAGACGGCAGTTGACAACGTATCGCTGAAACTGGAAGCGGGATTTGTGTATGCCATGCTCGGACCGAACGGAAGCGGCAAGACCACCTGGATGAAGATGGTGGCAGGACTTGTGAAACCGGGCAAAGGTGAGATTTTATATAAGGGAGAATCCATCGGAAAAGAGAGCAAGAAAGAGATCGCCTATATGTCCACGGAGCCGTATTTTTATAACTGGATGACGGTTGCGGATGTCGGTAAATATTATCAGGATTTCTTTGAAGATTTCTCCATGGAAAAATACCATCAGATGCTGAAAAGAATGGAGCTGACAGAGGAGATGAAGACCAAAAAACTTTCCACCGGTATGATGGCAAAGTTAAAGATCGCAGTCACGATGGCAAGAAATGCAAAACTGTATCTGCTGGATGAGCCGTTAAACGGCATTGACCTTCTGGCAAGAGATGAGATCATGAAAAGTATTCTGGAAGTCATCGATCCGGATGTCACGCTTGTGATCTCCAGTCATCTGGTGGATGAACTGGAGCGAGTAGCGGATGCGGCCATCTTTATGAAAGAAGGAAAAATGGTCAGACAGTGTATGGTTGAGGAACTGCGGAGCAGTGAAAATAAATCCGTTGTTGACTTATATCGTGAAATTTATGGACATGGGGGAGAAGAACTATGTTAAAATTAATGAAGTATGAATTTCGAAAGACAGCATCTTCCAAGATCATTCTGCTGGTGCTTACAGCAGTTTTTGAACTGGCATTTCTGGGAGGCGTATTTTTTAAAAGATATAATCTGATGGCAACAGGCATGATGTTCCTGATCCTGTGTGCATTTTTCGGTGTGTTTTACATCGGACTGGAAGGCATCATGACATTGCATCGTGACCTGAACAGCAAACAAAGTTATATGTTGTTTCTGACACCAGAGAGCAGTTATGAGATCTTAGGTGCCAAAATCCTGGAAAATGGCATTTCAATCCTTATGGCAGGAGCATTTTTTGTCATACTGGCCGTGTTTGACCTGACCGTGTCAACGCTCTGTATCGGCGGGGCAAAAGAACTCATGGATACCATAAGACAGATCATGAATATCAGACTGAACATCAGGATAGCATCAGATGGGGTGATCCTGTCCGTCTTTGCAGCACTGGTCAGCTGGATCAGCATTGTCGTGATCGCCGATATGGCAGTGATCCTTTCGGCAAGTGCACTTGCAGGCAAAAAAGGAAGCGGGATCGCAGCATTTGCATTGTTTCTGATCCTTTCCTGGCTGTTTAGTCAGGTGCTGAACCTGGTGCCGGCATTTGACAATATGAACCTGACCCTGTTTTTGGAAATCGCAGTATCTTTGGTACTGAGTGTGATTTTCTACTTTATCAGCGGATGGATCATGGAAAAGAAGCTGAGCGTCTGAAACAAAAGAATGACAGGAGAAAAAGATATGTTATCATTTGAAAACGACTATTCTGAAGGAGCACATGAGAAGATCCTTCAGAGATTTATGGAAACAAACATGGAGAAAGTATCCGGATACGGATCGGATCCATACTGTGAAAGTGCAAAACAGAAAATCCGGGAAGCGTGTGAATGTCCGCAGGCAGATATCCACTTCCTGACGGGCGGTACGCAGACAAATGCTGTTGTGATCAGTTCCATGCTGGCATCTTATGAAGGAGTGGTCGCAGCACAGACCGGCCATGTAGCCTGCCATGAGGCGGGAGCCATCGAGTACAGCGGTCATAAAGTGATTACGGTTCCGCAGTACGAAGGCAAAATGAAAGCAGAAGATCTGAAGAACTGCCTGAAAACCTTCTGGGATGACGAAAGCCACGAACATATGGTATTTCCGGGGATGGTTTATATTTCCCATCCTACGGAGTACGGTACCCTGTATACAAAGGCAGAACTGGAAGCCATCAGCAAGGTGTGCCGCAGCAATGACATTCCTCTGTTTCTCGACGGAGCGAGACTTGGCTATGGTCTGATGAGTGAGGGAACGGATGTCACCCTTCCGATGATCGCAAAATACTGTGATGTTTTCTATATCGGAGGGACAAAAGTCGGAGCACTGTGCGGAGAAGCCGTGGTATTTCCGGGCAGCAAAACACCAAAACATTTCCTGACGCTGATCAAGCAGCGGGGAGCACTGCTCGCAAAAGGCAGACTGCTCGGAATCCAGTTTGACACGCTTTTTACAGATGGTCTGTACTTTGAGATCAGCAGACATGCGATTGAGATGGCGGATTATTTAAAGAAAGGACTGGCAGAAAAAGGCTGCCGTTTCTATCTGGATTCACCGACCAATCAGCAGTTTGTCATTCTCGAAAACCGGAAAATGGCAGAACTCAAAAAAGAAGTAAAGTTCAGTTTCTGGGAAAAATACGATGAAAACCACACTGTGGTACGTTTTGCGACAAGCTGGGCCACGAAAAAAGAAGAGATCGATCGGCTGCTGGATCTGTTATAAGATTTTAGCAGCACACAAAAGCAGGGTAAGCGATTACCCTGCTTTTTCACAACTCTTTCACAAAATCGGCCATTTTTTTTCAGCTTGTTTTAAACTTTCCGGGATATACTTCTCTTAAATCAAAGAGAAAAGGAAGTGTATTCATATGAAGAAAAAATATATCGCAATTTTACTTGGACTCACACTTGGAATGACAACACTGGCCGGATGCTCCGGAACAAGTACATCCACAAACAGCACCACACAGGAATCGCAGAGTGTAACCGGTGCGACTGAAACCTCAGCCAAAACAGTCAGCGGAGCAGAAACAGCAGATGTATACGGTGAAGTTACAGCCGTAAGCGAGGATAGCATTACCATAAAAGTAGGAACCATGAAACAGATGGAAAAACCGGATGATGCAGGAGCACCGGGAGATTCTTCCAATGCACAGAGTCCGGATGACAAGACAGATTCTGACAGTGCAGAAAAAGAATCCGAAAACCAAGACAGCAGTGAAAATAAATCAGACAGTAGTTCTGACAGCCAGAATGCACAGCCACCGGCAAATATGGAACAGCCGGGTGGAGACGGACAGGGAACACCATCGATGCTGGATCTGACGGATGAAGAAAAAGAAATCAAGATCGCAGATGATACCGTGATCGTCCGCAGCAGTATGGGCGGCATGGCAGGCGGACCGCAGGGAAATGGTGGAACACCGCCGGAAATGCCTGGCAATAACAGTGACAGCAGCAATGATTCATCCGATAACAACAACAGCCAGCCGCCTGCAAAACCGGAAGACAGCAGCGATTCATCGGATAACAGCGGAAACGGCGGAGCACCGGATATGCAGCAGGAGACAGAAGAAATCTCGCTTTCTGATATTTCTGAGGGTGATACGGTAGCAATTACCTATGATGAAGATGGAAATGCAGCAAAGATCACCGTGATCAGCATGGAAATGGGCGGCCAGATGGGACAGCCGGGCGGCGGTCCTGGGAGCAGCCAGGGCGTGGACAGCTACGATGCAGTCAATGGCTATACTTCCGATACCGAAGTAGATGGAGAGACGATTGCCTCTACCGGAACCGATGAAAATGCAGTCAATGTTTCCGAAGGTGCATCCGTTACCTTAAAAGATGCGACCATAACCAGAGATTCTTCCGAAAGTACCGGCGGTGATAACTCCAGCTTTTATGGTGTCGGAGCAGCCGTTCTGGCAACCGATGGAACCGCTTATGTAAAAGGTGGAACCGTTACAACAGACGCAGCAGGCGGAGCAGGACTTTTTGCATATGGTGACGGCACCGTTTATGCGGCAGATACCAAAATCACAACCAAACAGGATACATCAGGCGGTATCCATGCAGCAGGCGGCGGAACCTTCTATGGCTGGGATCTCGATGTTGAGACAAATGGTGAGTCTTCCGCAGCGATCCGAAGCGACCGCGGCGGTGGAAAAATGGTAGTAGACGGCGGAACCTACACTTCAAACGGAACCGGTTCGCCGGCGATCTACAGTACCGCAGATATCGCAGTAAACGAGGCAACTCTGGCAGCCAACGGCTCCGAAGCAATCTGCATTGAAGGCTTGAATTCTGTTCATTTGTATGACAGTGATCTGACTGGAAACATGAGCGATGACAGCCGCAACGACTGTACCTGGAACGTCATTCTCTACCAGAGCATGTCCGGAGATTCCGAAGTCGGAAACAGCACCTTTGAGATGGACGGCGGCAGCCTGACTGCAAAGAACGGCGGCATGTTCTACACAACAAACACGGAATCTACGATCACATTGGATGATGTGGATATCACAAACGCAGAAGACAGTGAATTTTTCCTGAAATGTACCGGAAATTCCAACCAAAGAGAATGGGGAACCACAGGAGCAAATGGTGCAGACTGCCTGTTCACAGCCATTGACCAGAAAATGGAAGGAAATGTGATCTGGGACAGTATCAGTGACCTTGATTTTTATATGACAGGCGAGAGCATGCTGACCGGTGCAGTTACGCAGGATGAGAGCAATGCCGGTGACGGCGGGGACGGATACTGTAACCTCTATATCGGAGAAGATGCAACCTGGATTGTGACAGGTGACAGCACCGTAAGTGCGTTGCACTGTGCCGGAACGATTGAAGATAACGAAGGCAAAACCGTGACCGTCAAAGGAACCGACGGAACCGTGTATGTAGAAGGAGACAGCAGCTATACCATCACGGTAACCTCATACGAAGACAGTGCAGACCTCTCAGGAGCATCCACGGCTACATCCTGGAGTGCATACGAGACAGAGAAACCATCGGAGTTAGAATAAAGACTTGCAATATGATACACTATATGTTAATATGTAACGGAAAGGTCAAAAGACCTGCATTTCCATTTACCATTGTTTCGGACTTTTGCAGGAAAGGACAGATATTTGAAATACAGAGAATTTATAGAAGCACTGCAGAAGGAACTGGAAGAACGCCTGGGGGAGGCAGCTATTCTGTTTCAGAAAGTCACGAAAAACAATGAAGTTACCAAAGACTGTTTTCTTATCTCCGAAGCGGGATATGATATTTCACCGGCCGTATATATCGAAGAATACTATCGCGCATTCCAGGAAGGGATGAGCCTGAAAGAAGCGGCAAAGAAGATTACAAAAGTTTATAAAGCATGCAGAAATGGCATGGAACTGGATGCACAGAAGTTCTGCGAATTTGAAAAGGTAAAAGACGCACTGTTCTGCCGGCTTATCAGCCGTGGAAAGAACCGCAGACTTCTGGAGCAGGTTCCATATGTACCGTATCTGGATCTGGCAGTTGTATTTTATTATGCACTGGAGAGCGAACAGATGGGAAATGGAACTGTACTGATCCATTCCGAGCACTTGCAGTTCTGGAATATTTCAGAAGAAGAGCTCTGGCAGCAGGCGCGTGAGAATACCGAAAAGTTTGCCCCGGCGAGGATTTATACAATGACGGAACTGTTGCATGAGATGATGCCAGAAGGAACGGACGATTTGCCGGAGGAAGAAATCCCGATGTACGTACTGACCAATGAGCGGCGTTATCTTGGAGCATGTGGGATGCTGTATGACCGGATTCTCCAGGAAGCGTCGCAGACACTTGGAAGCTTTTATATTCTGCCAAGCAGTATACATGAATGTATTCTGGTTCCGGAAAGCAGTGCTCCCCAGCCGGGAACACTGGTGCAGATGGTACAGGAGATTAACCTTACCCAGGTGCCGCCGGAGGAAGTTTTGTCGGATCACATTTACCACTACGACGCCAGAAAACATCATTTAATGATCTATGATCCCCACTGATCTGTGAAAACTATCCCGTTTTGCTTTACTTTTGAAAAAAAATATGTTATGATGGTAAGGAATTTTCCAAAGAGGAAGATTTGACATGAGTATGTGCGGACAGATTCATGTATGAAATATGCACCTGTAGCTCAGGGGATAGAGCAATGGTTTCCGGTACCATGTGGCGGGGGTTCGAATCCCTCCAGGTGCGTTTTTTATATTTGAAGAAACCGCAACAGCAAATGGAGGTAGAAATTTGGGTGGTTTAAAAGAATGGATGTCAGATAATCTCCGATATGTACTGATCGGACTGGCAGTCGTGCTGGCACTGGTGATCGCAGTCTTTGCGGCGAAGCTGGTGAAGGGCACCGGAAGTGGAAAAGGTACTTCCGATACAAAGAGCCAGATCGTGGAAACCGGTACAGAGAGTGAGACACAGGCAGAAACAGAAGAACCATTGACGGAAAACGACACCACACTTCTTGAAGTTGTACAGAAGTATTATACAGCACTGGGAAACAAGGACATTGAGACACTGAGCAGTGTGACGGAGTCTCTGAGTGATTCCGATAAGCAGAAGATCGAAAGTTCGATCATACAGAGTTACAATAACATTACCGTATATTCCAAAAAAGGTCCGGTGGACAACTCCTATGTGGTATTTGCTTATTATGAAGCGAAAGTGGGAGATGTAGAGGAACTGGTACCAAGTGTTGTATGTCTGTATCTGAAGCCGGATGACAGCGGTGCACTGTGTGTAGCTGACTGGAAGTCAGATAAAGACACCAATGAATATATTGAAAAGGTGATTCAGAATTCTGATGTACAGGCATTGATCAAACGTGTAAATGAGCAGTATCAGGAGATCATTGCAGGAAATGACGAACTGCGCAGAATCGTCCAGGAGATGGATCAGCCGGAGACAGAAGCAACGATTCCGGATGCCGCAGATGCAGGGGTTGAAGTCAACAAAGTCATGCAGGCAACGGATGTGCTGAACGTCCGTGCAGATTCTACAGAAGATGCAGAGATCATCGGCATGCTGGATAAAGGCGATAAGGTAACCAGAGTGAAAGTACTGGATAATGGCTGGGCAGAGATCAAATATGGCGAAGCTACCGGCTATGTTTTAAATGAATATCTGAAAGATGCATCATAACGTTTTAAACAGAGAGCATTCTCCCGTTAAAGGAGAGTGCTCTTCCTTTTCTGTAAGATCTGTCAGGCGGGCTGTATAAAATCTATATTTTTCCATATCCTAACAGAAGCAGATCGGATAAAAGGAGATGAACAGAATGATTTCTTATGCAGAACAGAAGCTTCTCGAAGATATTGTGAAAAATACCAGCCGTTCATTGCAGGATATCTATATGGTGCTGGGAAAAGTTTATGACGAGGAACTGGCTCTTGATCTGAACCGCCAGGCAGCCGGATATTCCGGCATAAAAGAAAAAGCCGCAAAATATCTGTTTGATACCGGACTTGTACCGCCGCCAATTGGAGTATTGGAGCGGGCAAAACGCTGGGGAACACTTCAGGCGAAAACGGCACTGAATATAAATACCGGTTATGTGGCACAGATGCTGGCAAAAGAAGAAAAAGAACGCAGGCGTGAGATGGAAAAGATGCTCAGAGAAGCAGAAATATGTGGAAAAACATCAGAAAAACTGATAAAAGAGTTCCTGGATCTGGAAGAAAAAAATATACAGGTTCTGCAGAAATACAGGCATGGCGGCGTTTGACGGCATCTGGACAACGTGATATACTGTAATATACTTTGGATGCAGGAGAGAAAAAGATGTCGTCAGAAAAAGAAAACCGTATGAGAAAAGAATTTGAGCAGAAAAAAGCAGACCAGCCGGTGCGGCTGAACAAGTACTTAAGCGAAGCAGGGGTGTGCTCCAGAAGAGAAGCAGACCGTCTGATCGAGGAAGGGAAGGTCTTCGTGGACAAAGTACGTGCAGTCAGTGGCATGAAAGTGACAGATCAGATGGAGATATCTGTCAATGGTAAGATCTGCAGCAGGAAACAGAAGATGGTACTGCTGGCATTTCACAAGCCGGAAGGTGTCGTATGTACGACAGACAGACGCTGGGATGATGTAACGGTAGAAGATGTCCTGCAATACCCGACGCGTGTCTTTTCAATCGGAAGGCTGGATAAGGATTCAGAGGGACTGCTGCTCATGACAAATAATGGCGACATTGTCAATCAGATCATGAGGGCAGGCAATTACCATGAAAAAGAGTATCTGGTTACGGTAGACAGGCCGGTAACAGAAGCATTTCTGGAAACGATGCGAAAGGGCGGCATTCCGGTTCTGGATGCAAAGACAAGACCCTGCAAGGTGGAGAAGACCGGTAAATACCGTTTCCGCATCATCCTGACACAGGGATTGAACCGTCAGATACGCAGAATGTGTGAATACTGTGGATTCCGGGTGAAAAAGCTGGTACGTGTACGGGTCATGAATATTGAACTGGGCAATCTACCAAAAGGTCAGTACCGCAATGTGACGGAACAGGAAATGCAGGAACTGTACCGGGAATTGCAGAAGAAACAGACGCAGGAAAGACATTCCGGGAAAGAAAACAGCAGGAGGGTAGCATGGACGAAAAGAAAATGAGAATGAAAGAGCTTACAGAGCTTCTTACAAAAGCCGGAAAAGCCTATTATCAGGAAAACCGGGAGATCATGAGCAATTTTGAATATGACAGACTGTATGATGAACTGCAGGAACTGGAACAGGAAACCGGAATTGTGCTGGCTGGAAGTCCTACCAGACAAGTAGGATATGAAGTGCTGGAAGAACTTCCCAAAGAACGTCATGAACAGCCGATGCTCTCGTTAGATAAAACAAAAGAAGTAGAAGTTTTGAAAAATTTTGTCGGGACACATAAAACGCTACTCTCCTGGAAAATGGATGGCCTGACGGTTGTGCTGACTTATCAGAACGGAAGTCTGTTTAAGGCTGTGACACGCGGCAATGGGGAAATCGGGGAAGTGATCACCAACAATGCCAGAGTCTTTGAAAATGTTCCGCTTACGATCCCATATAAAGGTGAGCTGGTTTTGCGTGGAGAAGCCGTAATCTCCTATAAAGATTTTGAAATGATAAATGAAGAGATCGCAGATGCAGATGCCAGATATAAAAATCCACGAAACCTCTGCAGTGGCTCCGTACGTCAGTTGAATAATGAAATCACAGCCAAAAGACATGTACAGTTTTTTGCTTTTGCACTTGTGCGTGCAGAAGGTGTAGATTTTGAAAATTCCAGAGAAAAACAGTTTGCATGGCTGGTATCCCAGGGATTTGATGTAGTACTGCATAAGGCAGTGACAGCAGACAACCTGGAAGAAACGGTTCAGTGGTTTGCGCAGGCGGTCAAGGATAATCCGATTCCGTCCGATGGTCTGGTAGCACTTTATGATGATATCGCATATGGTACTTCGCTTGGAAGAACAGCAAAATTTCCGAGGGATGCCTTTGCATTTAAATGGGCAGATGAGATTCGCCAGACACACCTGCTTTCCATCGAATGGAGTCCGTCACGTACCGGTCTGATCAATCCGGTAGCGATCTTTGAACCGGTAGAACTGGAAGGGACAACCGTCAGCCGTGCCAGTGTACATAATCTCAGCATTATGAAAGCACTGAAACTTGGGATTGGCGATGAAATCTGTGTATACAAAGCCAATATGATCATACCGCAGATTGCAGAGAATCTGACTGGAAGTGGAAATGTGGAGATACCACAGCACTGCCCGGTCTGCGGCGGTATGACCAGAATACAGAAAACGGCAGATGTGGAGACGCTTTACTGTACCAATCCGGAATGTCAGGCAAAGAAGATCAAATCATTTGCACTGTTTGTCAGCCGCGATGCCATGAATATGGATGGCATGTCTGAGGCAACCCTGGAGAAATTTATCGGACGTGGATTTATCCATGAATTTGCTGACATCTTCCGGCTGGCAAAGCATCGGGATGAGATCGTAGAGATGGAAGGATTCGGAGAAAAATCTTATGAAAAACTGATCGCCGGCATTGAGAAGGCGCGCGATACGACTCTGCCGCGTCTGATCTACAGTCTTGGGATACCAAATGTCGGTGTGGCAAATGCCAAAATGCTGTGCAAAGCGTTTGATTATGATCTGGAAAAAATTCGGAATGCAGATGCACAGACGATGGCGGAAGTAGATGGGATTGGTGCAGTGATCGGTGCGGCGATCGCAGATTATTTCCGGGATGGCAAAAAAGCTGCAAAGCTGGATGATCTGCTGGAGGAAATCCGGATCGAGGCATACCAGCCAAATACCATGGAGCAGATTTTTGCCGGAAGGAATTTTGTTATTACCGGATCTTTGCAGCATTTTACAAACCGTAATGAACTGAAGGCACGGATTGAGGAACGTGGAGGAAAAGTGACTGGTTCGGTAACTTCAAAGACGCATTATCTGATCAACAATGATACGGAATCTTCCACATCGAAAAATAAAAAAGCAAAAGAACTGAATATACCGATACTTTCTGAAGAAGATTTCCTGAGTATGCTTAAGCAGGGGTGAAACGTATGGGAGAAAAGGAAAAAAAGCAGTCTGTACAGACGATACAGACAAAGACGAGAGTTGAAAAAGGAAAAAGCGGTATTGCCAGTGTGATTTTTGGTAGGACGGGGATCATCCTGTTACTGGTTCTGCTGCAGGCATTTTTCCTGATCGCGGGTTATACGTATCTTCAGGGCAAGATGTATTTCATTGATTCCATTGTCCGTATGGGTGCGGTGATTCTGGTAATTTATCTGACAAATAACCGCAGCAATCCGGCATTTAAGATGGTATGGATGACGATTATGCTGGTGGCACCGGTGTTTGGTGTGCTGCTTTATATTTTTGTAGAGATGCAGGTCGGTGTGCGCTGGCTTAATGCCAGACTTCAGCATATGCATGAGATGACAAGACATCACTGGACACAGGATGAGAAGGTACAGAAACAACTGGATGAAGAAGATTCCGAAGCAGCATCGCTGGCGCATTATGTCTATGAGTATGGTGGATTTCCGGCATATGAGAATACCGGTATAAAATATTTCAGTTGTGGTGAAGATAAGATCGAAGAGCTGCTCCGCCAGTTGGAAAAGGCAGAAAAGTTTATTTTCATGGAATATTTTATTGTGGCAAAAGGCTATGTATGGGACCGTGTTCTGGAAGTGCTGAAGCGGAAGGCGGCAGAAGGAGTGGAAGTACGTTTTATGTATGACGGAACCTGTACGGTATCTCTGCTTCCGCCAAACTATCCGAAAAAACTGGAACAGATGGGGATTGCATGCCGGGTGTTTTCACCAATCCGTCCGGCGTTGTCTACGCATCAGAATAACCGTGATCACAGAAAAGTAGTGGTGATCGACGGAAAAGTGGCATTTACCGGAGGCATCAACCTTGCAGATGAGTATGTGAACCGCAAGATCCGTTTCGGACACTGGAAAGATACGGCGATCATGCTGGAAGGAGATGCGGTGCGCAGTTTTACACTGATGTTCCTGGAAATGTGGAACGTAGCCAAAAGCGAAAAAGTAGAAGAATTTGATCCTTATCTGGATATTGTGTATGAAAGAGAAAAACAGCCGGGAGACGGATTTGTGATCCCATATGGAGACAGTCCGATTGATGGAGAACACGTAGGAAAAATGGTGTATATGGACATTTTGAATACTTCAAAACGGTATGTACATATTATGACACCATATCTTATACTGGATAATGAAATGATGACAGCTTTAAAGTTTGCAGCAAAAAGGGGCGTAGAAGTTGTTATTATCATGCCGCATGTGCCGGATAAATGGTATGCATTTGTACTGGCAAAGACGTATTATAATGAACTTCTGGATGCGGGTGTGCAGATTTATGAATATACGCCTGGATTTGTCCATGCGAAAGTGTTTACAAGCGATGACCGCAAAGCAGTGGTCGGAACGATCAATATGGATTACCGCAGCCTGTATCTTCATTTTGAGTGTGCAACATTTTTATATGAAAACCAGGAGATCGCATCTGTAGAAAAAGATTTTCAGGAAACCTGGAAAAAATGTCAGAAGATTACACAGGAAGATTATAAAAAGCAAAAAGGATTTGATAAGATCGCAGGACGCATCCTGCGTGTATTTGCGCCGCTTATGTAGGCAGTGCAGAAGAAAGGAATACTGAAGGAGGAAAACTATCATGCCGATCAAGGTTCAGGGCGATCTGCCCGCAAAAGAAATACTGGAAAGAGAGAATATATTTGTAATGGATGAAAACCGGGCGATGCATCAGGATATTCGTCCCATCCAGATTCTGATCGTGAATCTGATGCCTCTGAAAGAAGAAACAGAGCTTCAGCTTTTGCGTTCACTTTCCAATACACCGCTTCAGATTGATGTGACTTTTCTGACGATGACAAGCCATGAATCTAAGAATACATCGACCAGTCATCTGAATAAATTCTATCTGCATTTCAAAGATGTAAAAGAAAACCGCTATGATGGAATGATCATTACCGGTGCACCGGTGGAAAATATGGAATTTGAAGAAGTAGATTACTGGGATGAGATCACACAGATCATGGACTGGAGTGAAAAGCATGTCACTTCTACGATTTTCCTGTGCTGGGCTGCACAGGCATCGCTGTACCATTTCTATGGGCTGAAGAAAAAACAGCTTTCGCAGAAAATGTTCGGGCTGTTCTGGCATCGTGTGATGAACCGCAAGATTCCACTGGTACGTGGATTTGATGATGTTTTTCTTGCACCACATTCCAGACATACGGAAGTTTCCATCGAAGATATCCGTGCAGTGAAAGACATTACAATTCTGGCGGAATCCGATGAAGCAGGATTTTTCCTTGGTATGGCAGACGGTGGAAGAAAGATTTTTGTTATGGGACATCCGGAATATGACCGGGTGACGCTGGATGGAGAATACAAAAGAGATCTCGGAAAAGGCATGGATATCCAGATGCCAAAGAATTATTATGAAAATAATGACTGTAAAAACAAGCCGCTGTTGTTGTGGCGGGCACATGCAAATAACCTGTATACGAACTGGCTCAATTATTATGTATACCAGAGTACCCCATACGATCTGATGGGAACACCTGATTTTGAAAGTATCAAAGAACAATAAGAGTTTTCTTACTGGTCAGGATTTTCAATATTAAGAAAAGACGCACGATTTTTCTCCAAAGTCCGGAGAATGTTCGTGCGTTTTTTCAGTCTTTTGCAGATTTGTCGGACAGCCCCTGTGCGTAAGCGACCAGTCTTGCACGGTCGATGGTATCCAGGTCGTGAAAACAGTCGAGCAGGGCAAGATCCTCATTTGGGAGCGGTTCGTCCGGAGAGGGTTTTCGGACATCCGACCTTCCGATGAGGTAATCGGTGCTTACATGAAAAAGATCAGCCATTTTGATAAGAGATTTCAGACTTGGCAGATGTTTTCCATTTTCATAGGCGCTGACCGTTTCCTGAGATACTTCAAGTTCCATACTGAGGCGAAGTTGTGTGATATTCTTTTCGGCACGTAATTCACGAATGCGATTTTTCATTTGTAATAACAACCTCTCTTTCTCCAATATCATACAATTTATACTTGTATCCCTCAGAGGTAACTGTTATAATATCTACAGGTATAACTTGTATTTTAAATGGGAAAAACAGGTGAAAAGAATATCAGAAGAAAGTCAGGGCTGTGAAAATTCTGCAAGAAGTACAGAAGGATGGACCTGCAGGGCTTCCGCGATCGCAAAAAGTTTTTCCAGTGAGACCGAGGTGACTTTACCGGGAGCTTCAAGGTTGCTTAAGTGTGTACGGCTCATATGGATTCTGGAAGAAAGTTCTTCCTGTGTAAGACCACGCATTTTCCGATAGCGGGCAATGTTCAGTCCAAGCTGTATCAGTTGTTTTGAATAAGTTATGTTTGACATGATCAGAATCCCTCCGCTCCGACTGTAGAGGAGTTTAGATGCCAGGAAAAGGCTCTGGATGTTCAAATTGCAAAGCCATATATTGCAAAGAGATAAAAAAACGAATATAATGGATAACAGATGTAGGAAAAAGAGAAGTATTTCGTTATGTTTATGACAGGGAAGATGCCTGTTTCTTAAAGTGGGCAAAAGAAAAGACTTCTTTGCGGGCATGGCTCTCTAAGCTTCGGTAGGTGATAACAAGGGCAAGTTCTTCAGAAGTGAAAGCGGGATATTTTAACGGGTATTCGATGGTACCGGCCAGATAGTCCAGCGAGGTGCCATAAAAATCAGCCAGTACAGTCAGAATGTCAATGGTAGGTATGCGGATTCCGTTTTCGTAATTGCTGTAACTGGAACGGCTTAAGTGGGTTTGGGAACAGACTTCCTTCTGAGTATAATTTTTGCGGATGCGCAGAAGTTTCAGGCGTTCTGCGAGAATGGTAGTGTTCATATCAGGTCTCCTGTATCATGTTTTATCGTAAAGCTTGATTTGTGGAGATTATAACATAGAAAAGTGGTTTGGGAAATGCAGGAACAGAGGTGGCAGGTTTGGAAGCAGTGAAGCAGGACCCCGTTACCGGCAGAGAATGAAAGCATGTGTAAACAGGAGTGAGTGAGCATGGAATGGAAACGTTTGCGTTATGTAATGAAAAACAGAAAAAGCAAAAGTCTGAGAAAAAGAGTAACAGCAGAAATTTACAAGATCCTTTTGCAGCAGGCATGTCGCAGAGAAGCATTGCGGCTGTCTGGAAAATATCCGCATATGGCACCGCCTAAATACAGTGCCAGGGATATTCTTGGAAGTGCAAAAGCCGGAGCCCATCCGGTCAGGGTCAACGGCTGAGAAAGCTGTTGTGATAGCGTCCGTCAAAAGTAACGTCTTTTCCAAACCACGCAGGCGGACAGAAAGAGTTGGCACTTGCTTCATCCGGAAATTCTACTTCGGCAAGGAGCAGTCCTTTGCATGGTTCATAGAAAACATCAAGTTCGATGGTAAGCCTGTCATCCAGCGGAATCAGATAACGCCGTTTGGAGATCAGTTTTCCATCGATTTTTTCTTTTAAGTGAGCATAGCCTTCTGCACCAAGCGGCAGGTTATATTCTTCACGCGCCATCATTCCACCAGATTTATAAGTGAGAATATAATCATCATCCTGACGGCGGATGCGCACAACCGGAGTACGGCACAGATAACCCTGTTCGATCAGGACACTGCGGTAAGAATCCAGACCGGCTGGAAGATTTTTTTCTTCTATTAAATATTTACGTTCGATTTCCATTGATCAATACCTCCTGACAAAAGAATAGCGCAGAAATACAAAAAGTGCAAGCAGGAGTGGATTGAGGGGTGGAAAGAATCCGGAGTTTTTGGTATGATATATAGGTTCCGGTGGATTACAGAGGGGGACAGAAGAATATACCATGCGGTGTATGACATAAGTTTAAAATTATAAAAGATTTTCAGGTAGAATGGAGGATGGTATCTATGGATAAAAAAGTTGGAATTTTTCTGGCAGACGGATTTGAAGAAATTGAAGGACTGACGGTAGTTGATATTTTAAGAAGAGCACAGATTTCGATATCAATGATCAGTATTAACGGAAAAAAGAATGTGGAGGGTGCACATGGCATTGCAGTTGCAGCCGATCAGTTGATTGAAGAATGTGATCTGGATAAACTGGATATGCTGGTACTTCCAGGTGGAATGCCGGGAACAACAAACTTGGCAGCCTGTGGACAACTGACAGAAGCATTGAAAAAAGCAGACCAGGAAAAAAGAGGCATTGCAGCAATCTGTGCAGCGCCAAGCGTTCTGGGAGATCTGGGACTGTTAAAAGGAAAAAAGGCAGTCTGCTATCCGGGCTTTGAAGCGCGTCTGAACGGAGCAGAGGTTCTGCAGATCCCGGTGGTGACAGACGGACATATCACGACCAGCCGCGGAATGGGAACAGCCATTGCATTTGCACTGGAACTGGTGAAAAGGCTGGGCAGTGCAGAACAGGCGCAGCAGATAGGCAGTTCGATCATCTGGAAAGCATAATGCAGAAGATAAAAGGTAGGACATGATCTGGAATACACATGAATTAAAGAAAAAAGCAAGAGCGAAACTAAAGAACTGTTACTGGCTTGCAGTTGCAGTCTGCCTGCTGACTACGATGCTGACCGGCTGGATCGGGAGTGCCGGGATCGGACTTGGAATGGTTCAGTCAAAGACAGAGAATACCGGGACAGAAATGTCACAGCAGCGGATACAGGAACTGAAACAGGATATCAAAGAGCGCAATCCGATTGCAGAATATCAGATCCGCATTATGCAGAAACAACTGGATCTGCTTCTGTTTGTATGTGCTGTGGCGGCATCCATAGTGATCGTAGTTCTTGGTGCACTGGTCATCATCTGTATCGGTAATCCGGTCAAAGTCAGTTCCAAGCGTTTTTTTATGTGCAACCGGAAACGAAAAACAAATGTTGGGATGATCCTGTATGTGTTTCAGAACCATCATACTGCACATATTACCGCAGTTATGTTTCGGAAAGGTCTGCGTGTGGCAGGTTCTTTTCTGCTTCTGGTCATTCCGGGGGTGATACGGCACTACGAATATTCTATGGTTCCGTACATACTGGCTGAAAATCCAACCATAACATGCAGGCGTGCCCTGGAACTGAGTTCGAAAATGACAGAAGGACAGAAAATGGATATGCTGAAACTGGATCTGTCTTTCTGGTTCTGGGAAATTGCCGGAATCTGCAGTTTCGGTCTGGTATCGGTGTTTTATACGATGCCATATAAGGAATTTACCAGGGCAGAGCTGTATCATGTCATGCGCCAGAATATGCTTGCAGACGGAATCTGTGATTACCGGGAACTTCCCGGATTTGAGACGGATCTGGGTGTATAAACCCATACAGTGCAGATGGAAACCAGTGGTTTTTATGCTTTTTTAAGAAAATTGGTAAAAAAAACAGTGGCTTTTTAAAAGACGCTGTGTTATACTTCTAGAATGACTGCAAGTATGTAAAAAGAACTGCGGACCGCCAGGGCGGCGCAGGGTTATGGGCAGAACGGATTGCATATATCCGCTTGACTTATAGAATTAAGGAGGAAATAGGAAATCATGAGTTTACAGGTGGAAAAGTTAGAGAAGAACATGGCGAAGCTGACAATCGAGGCTTCCGCAGAGGAATTTGAGGCTGCTGTTGAAAAAGCTTACCAGAAAGCAAAGAAAAGCATCTCTCTTCCAGGATTCCGTAAAGGAAAAGCACCGCGCAGAATGATTGAAAAAATGTATGGAACAGGTGTTTTCTATGAAGACGCTGCAAATGATCTGATTCCGGATGCATACAGCAAAGCACTGTCTGAATGTGACGAGCAGATCGTATCCCAGCCAAAGATCGACATCGTTCAGATCGAGTCTGGTAAACCATTCATTTTCACTGCAGAAGTAGCTCTGAAACCTGAAGTAACTCTTGGCGAGTATAAAGGTGTAGAGGTTGAGACTGTACCGGTTGAAGTAACGGATGCAGAGATCGACGTAGAAGTGGACAAACAGAGAGAACAGAATGCAAGAACGATCGATGTGGATGACAGAGCTGTTGAAAAAGGCGATATGGTTAAATTAGACTTTGATGGTTCTATCGATGGAGTTCCGTTTGATGGTGGAAAAGCAGAGAACTATGATCTGACGATCGGTTCCGGAAGCTTTATTCCAGGATTTGAAGATCAGTTGGTAGGAGCTAAGATCGATGAAGAAGTAGATGTAAAGGTTACTTTCCCGGAAGATTACCATGCAAAAGAACTGGCTGGAAAAGAAGCAGTATTCAAATGTACAGTACATGAGATCCATGTAAAAGAAGTTCCGGAAGCAGATGATGATTTCGCACAGGATATTTCTGAATTTGATACACTGGCTGAGTACAAAGAAGACATCAGAAAAAAACTGATGGAAAGCAAAGAAAAAGAAGCAAAAGCTGCAAAAGAAGCTGCTGTTGTTGCAAAAGTTGCTGAGAATGCAACAATGGAAATTCCAGATGCAATGGTAGATACACAGGTTCGTAACATGGCAGATGATTTTGCAAGAAGAATCCAGTCTCAGGGCCTGACTGTTGAGCAGTATTTCCAGTTTACCGGTATGACAGCAGAGAAGCTGTTTGAGCAGATGAGACCGGATGCACTGAAGAGAATCCAGAACAGCCTGGTTCTTGAAGCAGTTGCAAAAGCAGAAAATATTGAAATTTCTGATGAAAGAGTAGAAGAAGAACTGAAGAAAATGGCAGAAGCTTACAAGATGGAACTGGACAAAGTGAAATCTATGATGGACGATGCTGCAATCGCTCAGATGAAAGATGATCTGGCAATCCAGGCAGCCGTAGATCTGGTAAGAGATGCTGCAAAAGAAGTAGAGCCAAAAGAAGAGGCAAAGAGCGAAGAAGCTTAAGCTGATTATAGACATGGATGGCAAGTGGAAGGAGTGTTGACATGAGTTTAGTACCTTATGTCCTGGAACAGACCAGCCGCGGCGAGAGAACTTATGACATTTATTCCCGTTTGCTCAAAGACAGAATTATCTTTCTGGGCGAAGAGGTAAATGATGTAAGTGCCAATCTGATCGTTGCACAGCTTTTATTCCTGGAATCCGAAGATCCGAACAAAGATATCCATCTGTATATCAACAGTCCGGGAGGATCGGTAAGTGCAGGATGGGCGATTTATGATACGATGCATTATGTAAAATGTGATGTTTCAACCATCTGCATGGGCATGGCAGCAAGCATGGGTGCATTTCTGCTTGCCGGTGGTGCAAAAGGAAAACGTTTTGCACTTCCGAATGCAGAGATTATGATCCATCAGCCGTCAGGCGGAGCACAGGGTCAGGCATCTGACATTAAGATTGTAGCGGATAAGATTATTGATACCAGAAGAAAGCTGAATGAGCATCTGGCAGCAAATACCGGTCAGCCGCTCAGTGTGATTGAAGTAGATACAGAGAGAGATCATTATATGAGTGCCGCAGAGGCAAAGGCATATGGCCTGATCGATGATGTGATCAGCAATCACTAGATACGAAGGAAGGAGGTGTTGCCAGGATGCAACACCTCCTTTTTTGGGACATCGATGGGAAGAGATCAGCTTGTATTCAGATAAGGAAAGATTAGTTGGAGGTTTGAGATGGCAGGAAAAATAGGAGAACAGAAAGTCAGATGTTCTTTTTGTAATAAAACGGAAGATCAGGTACGTAAATTGATCGCAGGACCGGATGGAGTATATATTTGCGATGAGTGTATCGAAATCTGTGATGAGATTCTGGAAGAAGAACTGGAAGATGATTTCGGCATGACGATGGACGAAGAGATCAATCTTCTGAAGCCGGAAGAGATCAAGGCGTTTCTGGATGATTATGTGATCGGACAGGATGAGGCAAAAAAAGCACTTTCGGTTGCCGTATACAATCATTATAAACGTATTCTGGCGGGAAAAGATCTGGATGTAGAATTACAGAAAAGTAATATTCTGATGCTTGGCCCGACTGGTTCCGGAAAGACGCTTCTGGCACAGACACTGGCAAAACTGCTGAATGTTCCATTTGCGATCGCAGATGCAACGGCACTTACAGAAGCTGGCTATGTAGGAGAAGATGTGGAAAATATTCTGCTGAAGATCATACAGGCAGCAGATTATGATATCAAAAAAGCGGAACATGGCATTATTTATATTGATGAGATTGATAAAATTACCAGAAAATCAGAAAATGCCTCTATCACCCGCGATGTATCCGGTGAGGGTGTACAGCAGGCATTGCTGAAAATACTGGAAGGAACGATTGCATCCGTTCCGCCACAGGGTGGAAGAAAGCATCCACATCAGGAACTGCTTCAGATTGATACAACGAACATTCTGTTTATCTGTGGCGGTGCTTTTGAGGGACTGGAGAAGATCATAGAAAACCGTACGGATACCAAAGCGATCGGATTTAATTCTGCACTTCAGGAAAGGAAAACAGAGGATGTCGGACAGGTATTAAAACAGGTATTGCCGCAAGACTTCATCAAGTTTGGTATGATACCGGAGCTGATGGGCCGTGTGCCGGTGATCGTATCTTTAAATCCTCTCGATCGTGATACTCTGATCCGTATTTTACAGGAACCGAAAAATTCGATTGTAAAGCAGTATAAAAAGCTGTTTGAACTGGATGGTGTGGATCTGGCTTTTGATGATGGTGCGATTGAAGCGATTGCTGATAAAACGCTGGAGAGGAAAACTGGGGCCAGAGGACTTCGTGCGATCATGGAACAGGCAATGATGGATCTGATGTATCGGATTCCATCGGATGATACGATTGCTTCCTGTGGTGTAACAAAAGAGGTGATCGAGGGAACCGGCGAGCCGATCCTGACGCATAAAGAAAAAGCACCTGCCAAAACACGCAGCAGACGCTTTACAAATGGAGTTGAGGAAACAGCGTAATGAATGAAGTAATCAAACATATTCCGGCGGTTGCGCTTCGCGGGATGACCATCCTGCCGGCGATGATCGTACATTTTGATGTAAGCCGGGATAAATCGATAAAGGCGCTCGAACAGGCGATGGCAGCAGATCAGAAGTTATTTGTCGTAACGCAGAAAGATCCGGAGGTTTCGGATCCTGGAAAGGATGATCTGTATCGCATTGGCACGATCGTAGAGATCAAGCAGCTTGTAAAGCTGCCTAAAAATATTATACGCGTATTGGTAGAAGGAATAAAAAGAGCAGAAGTTCTGGAGATAGAGGAATCAGCCGGTTATCTGGATGTTGAACTTGCAACTTTTCCGAAGACAAAAGAGATGGAGTATCCGGGAAAAGAGGATGAAGTCGGACAACAGGCGATGATACGTAATCTGAAAGAACTGTTTCAGAAATATGCACAGGCGAGCGGAAAGATCAGCCAGGAGCTGGTACGGCAGATCATGGAGATTGAAGATCTGGAACATTTGACGGATCAGATCGCAATCCATATTCCACTATATTATGAGGAAAAGCAGAAGATCCTGGAAGCGGTATTTTTATATGACCGTTACGAAGAAATCTGTGTTATCCTGGCGAATGAAGAAAACATTATGCGCATCAAAGCGCAGCTTCAGGAAAAGGTTAAAGCACGTATCGATAAAAACCAGAAGGAATATATATTAAGAGAACAGTTAAAACTCATAAGAGAAGAACTGGGCGATGACAGTACCATGGACGATGCAGAGCATTTTTCACAGGAAGTGGAAAATCTGACTGCGAGTGAAGAAGTAAAAGAGAAAATACGAAAAGAAATCAAACGATTTTCCAATTCTGCAGGCAACAGTTCCGAAGCAGGTGTGATCCGTGGCTATATCGAAACGTTGCTGGAGATGCCGTGGGATAAAATGTCTGAAGATAATGAAGATATTTCAGCAGCGAGAAGGCAACTGGATCAGGATCATTATGGACTTCAGAAGGTCAAGGAGCGTGTGCTGGAATTTCTGGCAGTGCGCACACTGACAAAGAAAGGTGACAGTCCGATCCTCTGTCTGGTGGGACCGCCTGGAACCGGAAAAACATCCATTGCCCGGTCGATTGCGGAAGCACTTAATAAGAAATATGTCCGTATCTGTCTTGGAGGTGTGCGTGATGAAGCAGAAATTCGCGGACACAGAAGGACATATGTCGGTGCAATGCCGGGACGTATTGTGAATGGCCTGAAGATGGCGGGAGTCAAAAATCCACTGATGCTGCTTGACGAAGTAGACAAAGTGAGCAGTGATTATAAAGGCGATACTTCTTCAGCACTTTTGGAGGTCCTTGATCCAGAGCAGAATGTAAGATTCCGTGATCATTATCTTGAGATACCGGCAGATCTGTCAGAAGTCTTGTTCATTGCAACGGCAAATGATGTGCAGGGAATTCCACGGCCGCTGCTGGACCGTATGGAACTGATTGAGATTTCCAGTTATACGGAGAATGAGAAGCTGCATATTGCAAAGGAGCATCTGCTTGGAAAACAGATCAAAAAGCATGGACTGGATGCATATGTTTTTACGATGTCCGATGGTGCTCTGAAAAAAATGATTTCCGGATATACAAGAGAAGCCGGTGTGCGCGGACTGGAGCGCAGAATCGGTGAAGTATGCAGAAAAGCAGCAAAAGAGATTCTGGAGGATCAGAAGAAGACTGTGCGGATCACAGAAAGCAACCTGGCGCGCTATCTTGGGAAAGAACGCTATCGCGTGGAAAAAGCCAATGAAAAGGATGAGGTAGGTATTGTACGCGGACTTGCATGGACAAGTGTCGGTGGTGTGACACTTCAGGTTGAAGTGAACTGTATGCCAGGAAAAGGCACATTCAAGCTTACCGGTCAGATTGGTGATGTGATGAAAGAGTCTGCACAGACAGCGATCAGCTATATCCGTTCCATTGGCGAAGCGTGGAAGATAGAAAAGGATTTCTTCCAGGAGCATGATATACATATCCACATTCCGGAAGGAGCAGTTCCAAAGGACGGACCTTCGGCTGGAATTACGATGGCAACAGCGATTTTATCTGCGGTTACGGAAATTCCGGTGCATGCGGATGTTGCCATGACAGGTGAGATTACCCTGCGGGGAAGAGTGCTGCCGATCGGTGGACTCAAA
Source organism: uncultured bacterium (assembly GCA_905214675.1). GTDB lineage: Bacteria > Bacillota > Clostridia > Lachnospirales > Lachnospiraceae > Hominisplanchenecus. Next base: position 883 of record CAJMMS010000005.1, on the reverse strand, counting down.
GAGAAACTGCTGGCAGCGAAAAATGCCGGTATGCGTATGGTACTGGTGCCGGAGAAAAACCGTGCGGATGTGCAGGAGATTTCAGGCGAGATCAAAAAAGGTCTGGATATCCGCTTTATGGAAAATATGGATGAAGTACTGAAACTGGCACTTTGCAGCCGGAAATAAAGCCAAGAGAAAACAGGAGGAAGCGAGATGATCGTAAAGAATGCAGAGTTGGAAACCGTCTGCGGAATCACCAGCAAACTGCCGGAAAATGAAAAGACAGAAGTAGCATTTGCAGGGAAATCCAATGTAGGAAAATCGTCTCTGATCAATGCACTGATGAACCGAAAATCCCTTGCACGTACCAGTTCTGCACCGGGAAAGACACAGACCATCAATTTCTATGCAGTGACCGGACGCAGAGAGACCAGAAAAGAAGCTCAGGGTATGGTATCTGCTGATGAGAAAGTATATCTGGTTGACCTGCCGGGATATGGCTATGCGAAAGTTTCTCAGAATGAAAAGCAGAAGTGGGGAAAGATGATCGAGGATTATCTGCACAAATCAAAGCAGTTGCGGGCAGTGTTTCTGCTGATCGATATCCGTCATGATCCATCTGCAAATGATAAACAGATGTATGACTGGATTCTGCACAATGGTTTCTTACCGATCATTATCGCAACCAAACTGGATAAGATCAAAAGAAGCCAGGTTCAGAAACAGGTGAAAGCCATCAAACAGGGATTGCAGGTAGAAAAAGGAACCCTGGTGCTTCCATTTTCTGCAGAGACAAAGCAGGGCAGAGAAGAAATCTGGGGTGTGATCGAAGAGTTTCTGGATGAAAAATAAGAATTTGTCGGTGGTTTCCTGGCGCATGTACGAAAAGGAAATCACCGAT
>CAJMMS010000004.1 GCA_905214675.1 uncultured bacterium | reverse complement strand
ATTTGTGCAAATCCTCCAAAGTGTCACGTCCCGCAAGGGGCGTGTGAGTAGAAATCGGCAGAATGAAACTTGTCTCCTGCGGTGGTGTAGTCACGTCCCGCAAGGGGCGTGTGAGTAGAAATTTAAGCCGCGCATTTCCAGCAAGGCAGAGATTACCGTCACGTCCCGCAAGGGGCGTGTGAGTAGAAATGCCCGGATCGTTTTCAGAAAGTTGTAGGTGTGTGGTCACGTCCCGCAAGGGGCGTGTGAGTAGAAATTGTATTTCTTCATCATCTTAACATCTTCGAATAAGTCACGTCCCGCAAGGGGCGTGTGAGTAGAAATGATTCCAGACCATACAGTAGAGGTGTTCGTTTTCAGTCACGTCCCGCAAGGGGCGTGTGAGTAGAAATTATACAGCCCGTTTGTCTTTGGTGTATAGGCCGGTCACGTCCCGCAAGGGGCGTGTGAGTAGAAATCGATTTCAAAGGTGCGACAACTGACGCGGCAGGGTCACGTCCCGCAAGGGGCGTGTGAGTAGAAATCAAAAAAATAAGCAATCGTCCCACCGATTGCTCCTGTCACGTCCCGCAAGGGGCGTGTGAGTAGAAATTCCACCTACTATGAGAAAATCGTGGAGGAAGGAAAGTCACGTCCCGCAAGGGGCGTGTGAGTAGAAATTGTACAAGGACCGATCGGGAGCCGGGATGGATATGTGGAATATAACCATGTGCGTCCCCACAGTTTTAATGGATATCTGACACCCTGTCAGGCAAGGATCATGTAAGATGATACCGTGCCCCATTGGATTTCCTGACTACGCTTTCATCCGAAGGCGGCTGGGTATGTCAAGGACAAAGCTGCCAGAGGTAGTGCGGAGCATCCTTGACATACACGGAAGACTGCGGATATCATCCGAGTAGCAATCCATGATATTTTTTAGCCATAAATGTTACAAAAAAGCTTGACCACAACAGTTTTCTCTCTGGTGATGCATTCAGCAAGATGAAGGCGATGCCTTGTAAGTCTTTTTAAAGCGAGATACTGACTGCCCCGCCAAGGTTCGTATTTTTTTGTGCGGCCGACTCTTGCAAAATCTGAAATAAGGAAGGCATCCATGTGATCTGTCTTATCCATGCCAACATAGGATTTACGGTAATTGGCTGTCATCTTTGGATTCAAACAGTACACATAGGGCTTATAAGGCATCAGGAGTTCACAGGATGCCAGGAAGTTGGCTATATGGATGCTGTAAACAGATGTAGATTCCAGAGCCACAATAATGGTATTGAGATGCGGATGCTTTTGCATACAGGCAGCAATCTTTCGGGCGAGCTCATCAGCACCAGGCTGATTGTTGCCGAAAGAAGCATCAATATATTTGTTTTCATCAAAATCCATAGCATAGACCACATTGGATTTTGAGCTCACATCAATACCAACGAACAAAGTGGACATATAGTTGATCTTGATCACGATATCACGCTCCTTTCCGATCTGGATTTGTGAAGCCTAAAGCAGAAGGTTTATCCGGGATATCATATGATGACCGCAGCCTCGCATAATGAGCATTCATCCAGTCAGCATTTTTTGCTGGTGCTAACAGCTGGAGATGCAACTTCTGTGTAAGCGGAATGTGTCATATGAGCCAGGCTGCATGCTTTCTGAGCAGTCTCGGGCAAAGCCGGCTGAAAGGACGAGAAGCAGTGCCTTCGGACATCAGACTCTGCTGATATCTTACCACAGGATAAACGATATGAAAATGTAACTATTAACTGTATAGATGGGAATGGGATGAGGGGAATACCTCTTAGATGTCCTTACCTCTATACCATAAAAAGAAATAAGTCTGTAAGTGATTTCTCTTGCTTACAAACTTATTATACGAGGACGTTCGGTGAGGGAAATTCGAAAAATTTTTCCGAAGCATTGATTTCGCAGTATTGGATCATTCCGGAGACCAGTATAATTTCAAAGAATTTTCAAAAAATTTCACCAAGAAATATAATAGTGAGGTACTTATATGCATTACAAAACAACAGAATCTCTCCTTGATTTTATCAAAAAAAGCCCGACGGCTTTTCAGGCAACGGCAGAGATGCAGAAAAAGTTTACAGAAAACGGATATCAGCTTCTTTCGGAGCTGGAGCACTGGATATTACAGCCGGGCGGTAAATATGTTGTGACGAGAAATCATTCGGCATTGATCACATTTTCGATTCCTCAAAAAGAGAGCAGAAAGTTTCACATCATTGCCAGCCACAGCGATTCTCCGACTTTTAAGATCAAGGAAAATCCGGAAATAAGGGTGGACAATGCCTACACAAAACTGAATGTGGAAGGATATGGCGGTATGCTGATGGCACCGTGGTTTGACCGTCCATTATCACTGGCAGGCAGAGTGATCGTAAGATGTGACGGCAGTCTGAAAGAGGAACTGGTCAATATCGACCGGGATCTGGTCATGATCCCAAGTCTGGCGATCCACATGAACCGTGAGGCGAACAAAGGTGTATCCTACAATCCACAGAAAGATCTGCTGCCGCTTCTTGGCTGCGGTGATTCGAAGCCGGAACTTTTAAACATCATTGCAGAAGAGCTTAAAGTGAGTACAGAGGATATTCTGGCACATGATCTGTTCCTCTATAACCGGATGGAGGGCAGAATCTGGGGAGCAGATAGAGAATTTGTCTCAGCTCCGCGTCTGGATGATCTTCAGTGTGCATTTGCATCGATGGAAGGGATGCTTGCCGGAAAGAAAGAAGAGAGCATTGCAGTTCATTGTGTTCTGGATAACGAAGAAGTCGGAAGCGGAACAAAGCAGGGGGCGGCTTCCACCTTTTTAAAGGATACGCTCAGGCGGATCAACGATGGTCTTGGAAGAACCTATGAAGAATATCTGATGACGCTGGCAGGCAGTTTTATGATATCGGCGGACAACGCCCATGCACTGCATCCAAATTACATAGAAAAAGCAGATCCGGTGAACCGGCCGCTGCCAAACGGCGGAATTGTCATCAAATACAATGCCAATCAGAAATATTGCACCGATGCAGTGTCGGCGGCAAAATTCAAGGATCTCTGTGACCGGGCAGGCGTAAAATATCAGACCTTTGTGAATCGCTCCGATGTACCGGGCGGATCGACCCTGGGAAATATTTCGAATACGCAGGTACCGATGAACACGGTAGATATCGGGCTTCCGCAGCTGGCGATGCATTCTCCGTATGAGACAGCCGGTGTGGAAGATACCGGAAGTTTTATCAGAGTAGCGGAAGAATTTTTCAGATAAGCAAAACGGAACAGGCATCAAAATAAAGAATTCAAACAAAAAAACAGGCGGGAGAAATCCTGCCTCTTTTGCGTGACATGAGCAATGCGAAGCTCTGTGATCTTTACGTGAATGTTCATTCTTGATATCCTGATATCCGTTAATGCATAAATTTTTTCAGGAAAAGGACTTGAAAAATACGTCATGGGGGTATATAATGTAATACGAAAATACCTAATAGGGGTATATAAGAAAAGGAAGTGAATGAAATGGAAGAAAACAGGGAACAGATAGAAAAAACATGCTGCTGTCAGTGTTCTGAGCGAAAAAAGGAACGCTCAGAAAAAGAATATAAAGATCTGATCAATCGTTTAAGCCGCATCGAAGGACAGGTTCGCGGTGTGAAGGGAATGTTGGAAAAGGATGCCTACTGTGCCGATATTCTGGTACAGGTTTCGGCGATCAATTCTGCACTCAACAGTTTCAATAAAGTTCTGCTGTCCAATCATATCCATACCTGTGTGGCAGAGGACATCCGCAACGGAAAAGACGAAGCGATTGATGAGCTGGTGGATCTTCTGAAGAAACTTATGAAATGATGACAGGATGAGAAAAATACGAAAGCTTTTCGTATAATATCTTTTGATCCTGACACCAGGCAAAACATTAGGAGGAATTGCGATGGAACAATATTCGGTAACCGGGATGAGCTGTGCCGCCTGCAGCAGCAGAGTAGAAAAAGCAGTCAGTAAAGTTCCGGGTGTGACTTCCTGTTCGGTGAGTCTGCTGACAAATTCGATGGGCGTGGAAGGAACGGCAGCTTCCGATGCGATCATCTCGGCGGTGGAAGCTGCCGGATATCATGCAGAAAAGAAGGGAACGGGCACAAAGGGAAATCAGGGCAGTGCGGCAAAGGATGATGCACTGCTGAAAGATACGGAAACACCAAAACTGAAAAAAAGGCTGTTTGCTTCCGTTGGCTTTTTGCTGGTACTGATGTATTTCTCGATGGGACATATGATGTGGAACTGGCCTCTGCCATCTTTCTTTGCGGGAAACCATGTGGCGATGGGACTGCTTCAGCTGCTTTTGACGGTCATTATCATGGTCATCAACCAGAAATTCTTTATCAGTGGTTTTAAAGGACTGCTGAATAAATCCCCGAACATGGATACGCTGGTAGCACTTGGCTCCGGAGCATCGTTTCTTTACAGTGTCTATGCACTGTTTGCGATGACGGATGCTCAGGTAAAGGGTGATATGACAGCTGTCATGGCTTATATGCATGAATTTTATTTCGAATCTGCGGCGATGATCCTGACACTGATCACGGTCGGCAAAATGCTGGAGGCACGTTCGAAAGGAAAGACAACGGATGCACTGAAAAGTCTGATGAAACTTGCACCAAAGACAGCAGTTCTGCTGCAGGACGGTCAGGAAGTGACCGTTTCCATCGAAGAAGTACAGGCGGGTGATGTTTTTGTGGTGCGTCCGGGTGAAAATATACCGGTGGATGGTATCGTTCTGGAAGGAAACAGTGCGGTGAATGAAGCGGCACTGACCGGTGAGAGTATTCCGGTTGACAAAGCAGAAGGAGATAAAGTTTCAGCGGCAACGGTCAACCAGTCTGGATTTATCAAATGCCGTGCGACCAGAGTCGGAGAAGATACCACACTTTCACAGATCATTCAGATGGTCAGTGATGCGGCAGCCACAAAGGCACCGATCGCCAAGATCGCAGATAAAGTTTCCGGTGTGTTTGTACCGGCAGTCATCACGATCGCAGTGATCACCTTTATCGTATGGATGCTGGCAGGACAGACCTTTGGATATGCACTGGCAAGAGCCATTTCCGTTCTGGTCATCAGCTGCCCGTGTGCCCTCGGACTTGCGACCCCGGTAGCGATCATGGTCGGAAACGGTATGGGTGCAAAGCATGGAATCATGTTTAAAACAGCTGTTTCGCTGGAAGAGACCGGAAAAATGCAGATCGTAGCACTCGATAAGACCGGTACGATCACAAGCGGAGAGCCGAAAGTAACCGATATCATTCCGGCGGAAGGCGTAAGCGAAGAGGAACTGCTTCAGATGGCACTTGCCCTGGAAAAGAAAAGTGAGCATCCGCTGGCAAAAGCGATCCTTCTGGAGGCAGAACAGCGAAACGTCAGAGCAGAAGAAGTTTCAGATTTTCAGGCACTTCCTGGAAATGGTCTGACCGCATCCTTTCACGGCAGCAGACTTTCCGGCGGAAATATGAAATTTATCTCCGGAATCTGCAAAATCTCAGAGAAACAGAAACGTCAGGTGGAAGCACTGGCAGAAGACGGCAAAACACCGCTGTTTTTCGCAAAAGAAGATCAGTTGCTCGGTGTGATCGCCGTAGCGGATGTGATCAAAGAAGAGAGTGCAAGAGCCGTAAAAGAACTGCAGAACATGGGAATCCGCGTAGTCATGCTGACTGGAGACAATGAGCGGACAGCAAAAGCGATCGGACGGCAGGCAGGCGTTGACGAAGTCATTGCCGGAGTACTTCCGGAAGGAAAGGAAAGTGTCACCCGTTCTTTGAAAGAAAAAGGAAAAGTTGTCATGGTAGGTGACGGCATCAACGATGCACCGGCCCTGACAAGGGCAGATATAGGAATCGCGATCGGAGCCGGAACGGATATCGCAATCGATGCGGCTGATGTTGTGCTGATGAAGAGCAAACTGGACGATGTACCGGCAGCGATCCGTTTGAGCCGTGCAACCCTGCGAAATATCCATGAAAATCTGTTCTGGGCATTCATCTACAATATCATCGGCATTCCACTGGCAGCCGGAATCTGGATCCCGATCTTCGGATGGCAGTTAAACCCGATGTTCGGGGCAGCAGCTATGAGCCTGTCGAGCTTCTGTGTGGTGACAAACGCACTGCGTCTGAATTTCTTTGGAATGTATGATGCAAAAAAAGACAAAAAAATAAAAAATCAGGTTACGTTACAGACTGTGGATACAAATTCACAGATGCAAAATAAATCAAATAAAAAGGAGAGTAATACCATGGAAAAGACAATGGAGATCAAAGGAATGATGTGTGGACACTGCGAGGCAACCGTAAAGAAAGCACTGGAGGCACTGCCGCAGGTAGACGAAGCGATCGTAAGCCATGAAAACGGAACAGCAGTGGTAAAACTGAATGCAGAGATCGCAGATGAGACACTGAAAAAGACCGTAGAGGACAAAGACTATCAGGTGGTTTCTGTAAAGTAGGGGAATGAAAAGAAACAGTTATCTGCTTGTAATATTTGTCACATGGCTGAACTGTTGTAAATTTACAAAAACCATACAAAAGTTTGCTTTACAATTAAAGAAAAAGGAATTATAATGGTTGAGGGTTTGCAAAGCCCTCAACTTTTTTCTTAAATTTCAGTACAAAGGCAGGTGAACAGAATGGACAGTTGTGACAGTCATGGGCGAAGTAGAAGCATAGGATGGGAAGTGAGCAGCAGTCCGTTCTGTCTGGTTTTCTGATTTCTTATCCTATTTTCCGACTCCCCTGGACCGTTATGAAAGTTTAGTCATGTGCAGAAAATCATTTACAGTTTTGTTTTTCTGTATTTTTTGTGTGGCTGAATGATTGCGAAAACAGAATAAGGAGGATGAGACATTGGAAAACAAAGATTATACATCAGAGATCCTGGGTATCATCAGAAGCAATGCTTCACCGGGCGTTATGCGGAATCAGCTCGAAGATTACCATGAGAACGACCTGGCAGAGGTATTTCCGGATCTTACTATAGTAGAAAGAAGAAAAATCTGTCGTATCCTGGATACGGACATGCTTTCTGATATTTTTGAGCATATTGATGAAAAGCAGGCCGCTGAGTACCTGGACGAGATGGACGTCAGAAAAGCAGCAAAGATCCTCTCCAGCATGGAGACCGATGCGGTGATCGATGTCCTGAAGATGATCCCGAAGGAGAAAAGAGCACTGCTGATCGAGCTGACCGATGCAGACACAAGAGAAGATATCGCTGTAATCGCTTCTTTTGATGATGAAGAGATCGGTAGCAGAATGACCACCAACTTTATCGTGATCCGTGAGAATCTTACGGTAAAGCAGGCGATGAGCAGTCTGGTAGAACAGGCAGCGAAAAACGATAACATTTCAACACTTTTCATGGTGACAGAAGATCAGACGTTCTATGGTGCCATGGATTTAAAAGATCTGATCATTGCAAGACAGGATGCACTGCTGGAAGATCTGGTTGTGACTTCCTATCCATATGTATATGGTCACGAGCTGATCGATGACTGTATCGAAAAACTGAAAGACTATTCCGAGGATTCTATCCCGGTATTAAATAACAACAATAAACTGCTTGGTGTCATCACATCGCAGAGCATCGTATCTCTGGTTGATGACGAGATGGGCGAGGACTACGCGATGTTCGCTGGTCTGACTGCGGAGGAAGATTTAAAAGAGCCTCTGCGTGAAAGTATTAAAAAGCGTCTGCCATGGCTGCTCGTTCTGTTGGGCCTTGGTATGGTTGTTTCTTCCGTTGTAGGTATCTTTGAGACTGTGGTAAGCCAGCTGACGATCATCATGGCATTCCAGTCACTGATCCTGGATATGGCAGGTAACGTTGGTACGCAGTCACTGGCTGTTACGATCCGTGTCCTGATGGATGAGTCCCTGACCGGCAAGCAGAAGTTCCAGCTTGTTTTGAAAGAAATGAAGATCGGATTTTCAAATGGTATGATCCTTGGAACGATATCGTTTGCTCTGGTGGGATTATATATCGCACTGTTTAAAGGCAAGACATTCCTGTTTGCCTATGCGGTGTCCGGATGCATCGGTCTCTCTCTGGTACTGGCGATGGTCGTATCCGGGGCAGTCGGTACCTGTATCCCGCTGTTCTTCAAAAAAATCCATGTAGACCCGGCCGTTGCGTCCGGTCCGCTGATCACGACCATCAACGACCTTGTGGCGGTTATTTCCTATTATGGACTGAGCTGGATCCTGCTGATCAATATTTTGCATCTGGCAGGTTAAAGAAAAAGAATATCCGGATGGGGCGTATGCCTCTGGAAATAAAAAGAAATGGTGTAACTCTGAAAAAGAGTGCACTGTTTCTTTATTTTGTGCAGTACAGCGTCACAGACCGAAAAAGAAATGTGAGAATGTTTTTTTGAGGTTTTTGCTGCGAGGTTGACAATTTTTTTTATTTGTGATACCATACATTAAAACCTAGTAAACAGATGTGAAATATAAAAATAAGGAGCTACTATGAAATTATCAATGAAAAGCAGATACGCTTTCCGGGCGTTGGCAGATCTGTCGATCCATTCGAAATCAGCACATGTGCCTCTGAATGTCCTTGCACAGCGAAACGGGATCTCGCCGCAGTTTCTGGAGCAGGTATTCGCAAGCCTTCGGAGAGCCGGAATTGTCAGAAGTATCAAAGGACCGCAGGGAGGCTATTATCTGGCCAGACCGGCCGGCGAGATTACGGTCAGTGACATTATCTATGCGATCGACGGCGACTACTATATAACAGACGAAAAGACAGCCGATCCCTGTAAAGACGAAGAAATATCCGATGTCATCCAGGAGCTGATCATCGATCCGCTCAATCAGCAGACAGAGAAAGTACTCCGGGGCGTCACACTCGAAGATATGGAAGAAGAATACTTAAAGCACAGTGAGAAAGAAGAGTATATGTACTATATATGATGATGCCAAAGTTTCAAGTTCAAAGTGCCTTTTTGCTTGCAAAGAAAGGCATTTGAACTTAGAAACTGCTTAAACATGAGGAAGAAGCAATTTGTGTAACAAATTTGCGGATTCCGAATGTTTAAAGGCACTGAGTGCCAGTGACACTCGTTTAGTGCCGACCGAAGCGGAATGTAGATTGTGAGAGCACGAAGTGCGAAACAATTCGTATGGCATCATTATTTTTGGTAAATAAATAATAAAATGGCAATAAAGCTGACACAAAAAGTCGGCTTTACTTTTTTGTGTTTTCCATGTAGAATAACAGCGGTAATGAAAACAACGGCAGAGAAAAGGGTTGGGGGAATGGCATGGACTGCAGACAGATCATAGAAAAACTGAGAAAAGAACAGGATGCACAGATGGAAGAACTTCTGTATCTTCTGGAGCATCTGGATGAAGAATCCAGTGCATATCTGCGTGCGGCGGCAGCAGAAGAATCGGTCAGGCACTTTGGCAGAAAGATTTATCTGCGAGGGCTGATCGAGTTTACCAATTACTGCAAAAATGACTGTCTCTACTGTGGTATCCGCAGGGGCAATCAGAATGCAGTGCGTTACCGTCTGACACTTTCGCAGATCATGGAGTGCTGTGAGATGGGCTATGAACTGGGCTATCGGACTTTTGTGCTGCAGGGCGGAGAGGATGCTTATTTCAATGATGAACGGATATGTGAGATCATCCGCTCGATCAAAAACGAATATCCGGACTGTGCGGTGACACTCTCACTGGGCGAGCGTTCAGAAGAATCTTACCGTGCGATGTGGGAAGCCGGGGCGGACCGTTATCTTCTGCGGGAAGAGACATCCGTTCCGGAGCATTATGCGATGCTGCATCCAAAGCAGATGAGCCTTGCAAACCGACTGCACTGCCTTGAAATATTAAAAGAAACCGGTTATCAGACCGGATGTGGATTTATGGTGGGTTCACCGGGCTATCAATTAGAATATCTGGCACGGGAACTGTGCTATATCAAAAAATTAAAGCCGCATATGATCGGCATCGGACCGTTTATCCCGCACAAAGACACGGTATTTGCAAAAGAAACAAGGGGCAGTCTGGATCTGACTCTGAATCTGGTTTCCATATTGCGGCTGATGAATCCAAACGTCATGCTTCCGGCGACGACAGCGGTCGGCACGATCGATCCGAGAGGACGTGAAAAAGCGATCCTTTCCGGGGCAAATGTCGTGATGCCAAATCTTTCGCCGGTATCCGTGCGGAAAAATTATATGCTGTATGACAACAAACTGTGCACCGGGGATGAGGCAGCAGAATGCAGAAAATGCCTTGACGCGAGAATCCGCAGCATCGGCTATGAGATCGTGACAGACCGCGGCGATTACCGGGAAGATTAAAAGACAGGAGAAAAACATTGGAAAATACAAAAAGCTGCTCTCTTACAGAGCTTGAAAATATGGAACAGGAAACGTATCAGCTGCTGGATATCCGAAGCGTCGAAGCTTTTGATCATGGACATTTAAAAGATGCTCTCAATATTCCGGCAGATGAGCTGATCGATCGAAAAGAAGAACTTCCGACAGACAAGAAGATTATTGTCTACTGCCAGAGCGGTGTCATCAGCACCGACCAGGCAGAACTGCTTTGCGGGCTTGGATTTGATGCCTGCAATCTGGAAGGCGGTTATGACAAATGGCTGCTGAACCATTTCCAGGAGACGGCAAGAAATGAGGATATCGAGAAGAGTATCCGCAAGAAATTCCACAAATCCATTTTCAGCAAATTTACAAAAGCGATCAATGAATATCAGCTTGTTCAGGAAGGGGATAAGATCGCGGTCTGTATTTCCGGCGGAAAGGATTCCATGCTGATGGCAAAACTGTTCCAGGAACTTCAGCGTCATCACAAATTTCCGTTTGAAGTGGTCTATCTTGTGATGGATCCTGGCTATAACGAACGCAACCGTCAGATCATCGAGCAGAATGCAAAAATCTTAAACATTCCGCTGACGATTTTTGAGACGAACATTTTCGAAGCAGTCTATAATATTGAAAAATCACCGTGCTATCTCTGTGCAAGAATGCGACGCGGCTATCTTTACAGCAAAGCAAAAGAACTTGGCTGCAACAAGATCGCACTGGGACATCATTTTGACGATGTGATCGAGACGATCCTGATGGGAATGCTCTACGGCGGCCAGGTGCAGACCATGATGCCGAAACTTCACAGCATCCATTTTGAGGGCATGGAGCTGATCCGCCCGCTCTATCTGATCCGCGAGGGGGATATCAAACACTGGAGAGACTACAACAGTCTGCATTTTATCCAGTGTGCATGCAGATTCACCGATACCTGTACCACCTGCAGACCAAACGGGGAAAGTGCATCAAAGCGTATGGAGATCAAGCATATGATCGCGGAAATGAAAAAGGTCAATCCTTATGTGGAGACCAATATTTTCCGCAGTATAGAGAACGTAAATCTGGACACCGTTGTGGCGTATAAGAAAAACGGAGTCAAACATTCATTTTTGGAGGATTATGAATCATGTTAAATCAGTTTTCGAGAACAGAGCTTCTTTATGGAAAAGAGGCAATGGAACGACTGGCAAATGCAAGAGTTGCGATTTTCGGGCTTGGCGGAGTCGGCGGTTATACGGCAGAAGCACTGGCGAGAAGCGGGATCGGTACCTTTGATCTAATCGATGATGACAAGGTCTGCCTGACGAATCTGAACCGTCAGATCATTGCGACCAGAAAAACCATCGGAAAACACAAGGTAGAAGTCATGCGAGACCGTATTCTGGAGATCAATCCGCATGCAGAGATCCATATGCACAACTGCTTTTATCTGCCGGATCAGCGTGATCTGATCGATTTTGCGGCCTGCACATACGTGGTAGATGCCGTTGACACCGTGACGGCAAAGATTGACATTGTCATGGCAGCGAAAGAGGCAGGTGTGCCGGTCATCTCGGCAATGGGAGCCGGCAACAAGATCCATCCGGAATTGTTTGAAGTGGCAGATATTTACGAGACATCTGTCTGCCCGCTGGCAAAAGTCATGAGACGAGAATTGAAAAAACGAAAAGTAGACAGCCTGAAAGTCGTATATTCCAAAGAAAAGGCACGTACTCCGATTGAAGATATGTCGATCAGCTGCAAGGAACACTGCGTCTGCCCGCCGGGTGTACTAAGAAAGTGTACCGACCGCAGGGCGATCCCTGGAAGTACGGCCTTTACACCGTCTGTCATGGGACTGATCATGGCAGGTGAGATCGTAAATGACATCGCATTTGGCGAAGAAAACAGACGCAAAAAGAAGTGAAAAAGATTATCAATTTTTCAGCGTTACGTCAGGAGAAATGTATATGTCAACCATTATTATCTGTGCCATTTTAGCTGTAGTCTGCTTCTTTGGGATCCGCAGTTCCATGAAACGTGTTTCAAACGGCTGCTGCGGAACCGGTGATGATGTGAAAAAAGTAAAAGCAGAGGATACCGATGTCTCTCATTATCCATACCATTATGAAGTGGAAGTGGAGGGTATGACCTGTAACCAGTGCAAAAAGAGAGTGGAGAATGCTTTTAATGAAAAGAAAGGGTTTTATGCAAAAGTAAATCTGAAGCAGAAAAAAGCACAAGTCTATGCAAAAGAGCAGATCAGCATACAGGAGATCAGGGATATCGTCAGACGCAGCGGCTATGATCCTGGAACCTGCAAAAAGCAGTAAAATCCTTATTGACAAAAAATATCAATAAAGAAAATTGAATAGTCATGCAAAAAAACAAGTGATATAATACAGGGAAATCCAAAAACAAAACAAAACCAGGAGGTACAAAAGAATGTTTAAATGTTTAAAAAACGCAGATTGGAAAAAAACAGGAATTTTTGCAGCAGGTGTTGCTTTTGGTACAGCTGGTATTAAAGCACTGTCCAGCAACGATGCAAAGAAACTTTACACAAACGTTACTGCAGCAGTACTTCGTGCAAAAGAGTGCGTTATGCAGACCGTAACGAAAGTTCAGGAAAATGCAGGTGACATCTACGAAGAAGCAAAACAGATCAATGAAGAGCGTGCGGCAAAAGAAGCGGTTTATGATGATGAAGATTTAAAAGAAGTAGAGGATGAAGTGGAAGCAGAGGCTGAAGAAGCAGAAGCGGAAACAGAAGAAGCAGCGGAAGAAGCCACAGAGGAAACTGCAGAATAGAGGTTTGAGGAAGATTGAAATTCAGAATTAAACACGAGATAAGAGGCAGAATCCGTATCCATATGGAGGCGAAACGTCTGTCTTATAAAGAGGCAGATCTTTTCCAGTATTATCTGGAAGAGCTGCCTCAGGTAACAAAAGCGGTTGTATATGAACGTACCGCGGATGCAGTGATCTGTTATCAGGGAGAACGCAGTACTTTATTAAAGAAGGTAGCTGCCTATCGCTGCAAAGATGTAAAAGTTCCGGATGGCATGCTGGAACATTCCGGAAGAGAACTGAATTCCCAGTATCAGGAAAAACTGGTCAATAAAGTTCTGTTCCATTACGGAAGAAAAGTATTTCTGCCGGCACCGATCGCCGCAGCTTACACCGGTTTCTGCTCAATCAAATATATCTGGAAGGGAATTCAGACACTTGCAAAAGGCAAGATTGAAGTTCCGGTACTGGATGGAACAGCCATCGGAGTTTCTGTACTGCGTGGTGACACGGCGACCGCAGGTTCGATCATGTTCCTGCTTGGCATCGGAGAACTGTTAGAAGAGTGGACACACAAGAAATCCGTTGATGATCTGGCAAGGACGATGTCACTGAATGTAGATAAAGTATGGATAAAAGAGGCATCCGGCCAGGAAGTGCTCGTATCCGCATCCAGGATTAGAGAAAATGATCAGATCGTGGTACATATGGGCAATGTGGTTCCGTTTGACGGAACCGTATCGGACGGAGAGGCGATGCTCAATCAGGCTTCTCTGACAGGAGAGTCTGCACCGGTACGCAAAACAGCCGGGAATACGGTATTTGCAGGGACTGTCGTAGAAGAAGGCGAGATCACGGTCCTTGTCCGCAAAGCAGGCGGATCAAGCCGGTACGAGAAGATCGCAGCCATGATCGAAGAGTCTGAAAAACTGAAATCCGGACTGGAGAGCAAGGCAGAGCATCTGGCAGACAAGCTGGTTCCGTATACACTTGCAGGAACCGCCCTTACCTGGCTTTTTACCAGAAATGTGACCAAGGCTCTCTCTGTACTGATGGTGGATTTCTCCTGTGCACTGAAACTGGCAATGCCGGTATCCGTTCTTTCTGCGATCCGCGAGGCAGGAAGCTTCAAGATCACAGTCAAGGGAGGTAAATTCCTGGAAGCAGTGGCAGAAGCAGACACCATCGTATTTGACAAGACCGGAACGCTTACCGAGGCGAAACCGACCGTTGCAGAGGTGATCTCTTTCAACGGATACAGTGAAGATGAGCTGCTTCGCATCGCAGCCTGCCTGGAGGAGCATTTCCCTCATTCTATGGCAAAGGCAGTGGTAAATGCAGCAAAAGAAAGACATCTGGATCACGAAGAGATGCATACAAAAGTAGAGTATATCGTGGCACATGGTATTTCCACTACGATCGAGGGCAAAAAAGCCGTGATTGGAAGCCATCACTTCATTTTTGAGGATGAGAAGTGCACGATACCGGAAGGCATGGAAGAAAGATTCGAAAACCTGCCGGAAGAATATTCTCACCTGTATCTGGCAATCCAGAACGAGCTTGCAGCCGTGATCTGCATTGAAGACCCGCTTCGAAAAGAAGCCGCCCAGGTGGTTGAACAACTGCATGAAGCAGGACTTTCCAAGATCGTTATGATGACCGGCGACAGTGACCGTACCGCGAAAGCGATCGCAAAACGTGTCGGAGTCGATGAATATTATTCTGAAGTACTTCCGGAAGACAAAGCAAGCTTTGTTGAAAGGGAAAAACAGGCAGGACGCAAAGTTATCATGATCGGCGATGGCATCAACGACTCACCGGCACTGTCTGCAGCAGATGTCGGCATTGCGATCAGCGAAGGAGCAGAGATCGCAAGGGAAGTGGCAGATATCACTGTTGGTGCAGACGACCTCAAAGAGATCGTCAAACTCAAGAGACTGAGTGATGCACTGATGCAGCGTATCCGCAGGAACTACCGGATTATTGTCGGATTCAATACCGGACTGATCGTATGCGGCGTGGCAGGCGTACTTCCACCTACAACATCCGCACTGCTGCACAATACATCTACGCTGGTGATCGGACTGCAGAGTATGAAGAACCTGCTGGACGAATCAGAATAAAAGAAGTTACGATGTGAAAACATCGGATAAAAACAGAGCGCATGACACACATGTTTTTCTGGTTTTCCTGAAAGCATGCTACGTTATGGTGACTCTGTTTTTTTATCTTAGTCGGAGAAGACTCTCACTTCTATAAGTGGTGAGCAACAAATTTGTCTTAGTGGGAGTGCAATCTCCGACTAAGATAAACGCTCCGCGAGAATGCACAGCGATTCTGTTAGGTAAATGTCAGCAAAGCTGACCAGAATCGCGTGCCAAGTCTCACGTGCGTTCGACTTGAATACTTTTCTGTGCGGAGGGAATAGCTATGAAAAACTCACGTACGTTCATCTTGGGCGTTCTTGAGAAATAAATATTGATAAAAATGCTTGATGAGAAAATTTTATCAATAAAAACTGGAAAAAAGTTGTTGACAGCTAATGAGTATTAGCATATACTAACCGTGAAGAAAAAGAAAAGGAGCTTGGAAAAAGAAGCTTACTTTGTACAAAAGGGAGGTTGCAGATGATGCCTTTAACGATGGTAAACACAGGTGAGTCGCATGTCATTAAAAAAGTCGGAGGTAAGGAAGAAACCAGAAGATTCCTGGAGAAACTGGGATTTGTGACAGGTGGAACCGTGACGGTTGTTTCTGAAATAGAAGGAAACCTGATCGTAAATGTAAAAGATTCCAGGGTTGCCATTGGCAAAGATATGGCCAATAAGATCATGGTCTGATGGCAGACGCTATCTCCGGAAAGAAAATCAGAAAAAGGAAGGATAGGCAGACATGAAAACATTGAGAGAAGTTGCCTGCGGACAGACCGTAACGGTGAAAAAGCTGAGCGGTGCTGGTCCGGTCAAAAGAAGAATCATGGACATGGGTATCACAAAAGGTGTTACGGTTTTTGTAAGAAAAGTTGCGCCACTTGGAGATCCGATCGAAGTAACGGTTCGTGGCTATGAATTATCTCTTAGAAAAGCAGATGCGGAAATGATCGAAGTAGAATAATTTTTTTTACTTATAGATTAGGCGATGCTAACATAAATAAGAGATGCAAAATATAAATAAGCAAGCACAAATAAAAATAAGCTGTGCAAATCAGCCCCCGGAGAAATGAGCCCGAAGGGTGATTGTTTTTTGGGGAAAGAGGAGGAAAGTATGTCAATTAAAATTGCATTGGCAGGAAATCCGAACTGTGGTAAGACTACACTGTTTAACGCACTGACAGGGTCTAACCAGTTCGTGGGAAACTGGCCTGGTGTAACCGTTGAGAAAAAGGAAGGTAAGCTCAAAGGCCATAAAGATGTAACCATCATGGACTTACCTGGTATTTATTCTCTGTCTCCATATACACTGGAGGAAGTGGTTGCCAGAAATTATCTGATCAACGAAAAACCGGATGCGATCATCAATATCGTAGACGGAACCAACATCGAGCGTAACCTGTATCTGTCCACACAGATCCTGGAACTGGGTATTCCGGTGATCATGGCGGTCAACATGATGGATATCGTTGAGAAATCCGGCGATAAAATTTATGTGGATAAACTGAGTAAGAAGATCGGCTGTGAAGTAGTTGAGATTTCCGCACTGAAAGGTACCGGAATCCAGAAAGCAGCAGAAAAAGCAGTTGCCCTGGCTCAGAAAAACAAAACTTCCATTCCGGTTCATGAATTTGCAAAAGATGCAGAGGAGATCATTGAGCGAGTAGAAGACAAACTGGTCGGTGTAGTACCGGATGCACAGAGAAGATTCTTTGCGATCAAACTTCTGGAAAAAGATGATAAGATCCAGGATCAGATGAACAAAAGCGTAGATGTATCGAAAGAGATCGCTGAGATGGAAGAGAAATTTGATGATGATACCGAAAGTATTATCACAAACGAGAGATATACTTACATATCTTCTATTATCGGAGAGTGCTTAAAGAAAGACAGAAAAGAAAAACTGACCACTTCCGATAAGATTGATAAGATCGTAACAAACCGCTGGCTGGCACTGCCGATTTTCGCAGCGGTTATGTGGCTGGTATACTTTGTATCTGTAACAACGGTCGGTACGATTGCAACAGACTGGGCAAACGATGGTGTATTCGGCGATGGCTGGCATCTGTTTGGTATCGGAACAGCGTCCTACACAGAAGTTGCCGATGAATATGGCGATGCAGAAACAGTAGTAAATGGTTTCCTGGATTATGAAAGCGCGCAGGGCGCAGACGTAGAAAGCGTTCAGACAGCTCTGGATTCAGAAGCAGAGGATTATGATCCGGCAGCAGCAAAAGCAGCTCTGGCAGAGTTTGCAACAACCATTTCTGATGCAGATACAGCAACGTATTCTGTAGTAGATGAAGAGACCATGGCAGACGAAGAAGTAACTTCTACCGGTGCAGATTTTAAAGAAGCAGTTGCAGCGATGGATAAATACGATTACACTGCCCCGGATCCGGCAGATTACGGTGTATGGATCCCAGGTGTTCCGGTTCTGATCGAGAACGTGCTTGACAAAGTGGGATGTGCAGACTGGCTGAGGGGTCTGATCCTGGACGGTATTGTAGCAGGTCTTGGTGCTGTCCTCGGATTCGTTCCGCAGATCCTGATCCTGTTCATCTTTCTGGCATTCCTGGAAGGATGCGGATACATGGCACGCGTTGCCTTTATCATGGATCGTATATTCCGTAAATTTGGTCTTTCCGGTAAGTCTTTTATCCCAATGCTGATCGGTTCCGGCTGCGGTGTTCCGGGAATCATGGCTTCCCGTACGATTGAAAATGAAAGAGACCGCCGTATGACAATCATGACAACAACCTTTATCCCATGCGGTGCAAAACTTCCGTTTATCGCCATGGTTGCAGGGGCAGTTTTCGGCGGAGCATCCTGGGTAGCACCATCTGCATACTTCCTTGGTATCGCAGCGATCATCTGCTCCGGTATCATCCTGAAGAAAACAAAAATGTTTGCAGGTGATCCGGCTCCGTTCGTTATGGAGCTTCCGGCATACCATATGCCGACGGTAGGCAGTGTTTTGAGAAGTATGTGGGAGCGCGGCTGGTCATTTATCAAAAAAGCTGGTACCATCATTCTGGTATCCACGATCGCTGTATGGTTCACAACATACTTTGGAGTTGTGGACGGCAAATTCCAGATGCTTTCTGAAGACCAGATCGATTACAGTATTCTGGCTACCATCGGTAAAGCAATCTGCTGGATCTTCATTCCGCAGGGATGGGGCAACTGGCAGGCAACCGTTGCATCTGTTACAGGTCTGGTTGCAAAAGAGAACATTGTTGGTACACTGGGTATCCTTTACGGAGGCGGAGACGCAAGCGTTTACGCTACCATGGGAGCAGCGTTCACAGCAGTAAGCGGATATTCTTTCCTGGCATTCAACCTGCTGTGTGCACCATGCTTCGCAGCTATGGGTGCGATCAAACGTGAAATGAACAATACAAAATGGTTCTGGACAGCAGTTGGATATCAGTGTGGTTTCGCATATCTGGTATCTCTGGTAGTAAACCAGATCGGCAGACTGTTCACAGGAGCAGGATTCAGTATCTGGACGATCGTAGCGATCGCAATTATTGTAGCATTCATTTACTTACTGGTTCGTCCTTACAAAGAGAGTCAGACTCTGAACGTATCCGTAAAGACATCCAAGGTAAAATAAAAATTTTGCCGAAAGCCTGAAAGGAGGATTTTTTATGGGAACAGTTGTAGTTGGTATTATTGTGGCAGGAGTTGTAGCACTTGCTGTCCGCAGTATGGTACGCGATAAGAAAAACGGAAAATCCATTCAGTGCGGCGGAGACTGTAAGAATTGTGGCGGTCACTGCCATTAAGGGAGGGACGATGGTGCCACAGAGAGAATACATCATCCGCAAGCTTAAGGAGCGTGGCTGCAGGATAACAAGACAGAGGCTGATCATTCTGGATATTATCCTGCAGGAGGACTGCTCCTGCTGCAAAGAAATTTATTACAAAGCTTCCAGAGAAGATGCAAAGATTGGTTTCGCAACGGTTTATCGTATGGTGAATATGCTGGAAGAGATCGGCGCGATCAGCAGAAAGAATATGTATAAAGTAGCGTGTGAAGAATTGTGCGAGGATGGTAGCTGTGAAGCAGAGAATCGCAAGAAAAACGTTGCAAACGGCTGTGTTGTAGAACTCAGTGACCGGACTACCTATTGCCTTTCTGCTGAAAAACTGGATGCAGTATTTCAGGCAGGTTTAAAAGCATGCGGATATATTGAAGATCAGGAAATAAAGAAGATAGCCTGGAATTCTGACATGTGCTGTGCCAGATAAAGGCGAAAACGGACTGTTTCGGGATAGTCTTGACAGTCCGTTCTTTTAAAAATGTGAGTTAGTTAAAACTAATTAAAGATAGCCACATAGAATAAGACTGAAAAAAGATGCTATAAAACCACTCTTGTGCAAGCACATCGTGGTTTTGGGTTTCTGACCCTGGCATCTCATAATTTTAAGAAAGATGGAGAGGATAAGAACATGAGTGTAGTGATTATTGGAGGAAACGAAAGAATGGTCTGTCAGTACGCTGACATCTGCAAATGCCATGGCTGCAAAGCAAAAGTTTTTGCAAAAGAGCATGGCTCGGTAAGAAAGAAAATCGGTTGCCCGGATCTTCTGATCCTGTTTACCAACACCGTGTCACACAAAATGGTGAACACAGCGGTTCAGGAAGCGAAACGGAATAACATTCCAGTTGCAAGGATCCACAGCAGCAGCGCAAGTGCATTGCACACCGTACTGGAAGAACATTGCGCAGTAATGTAAAAAAAGGAGGTTTCTCATGCTGGAACGATATCTGATCGAACACTGTTCGCCGACCCTGGCATCGGTGAAAACGGCAAATTTATTTACCTGGTCTTTTGCACCGGAGAAAATGCCAGAGCAGCAGGTACAGTACTGGAATCAGGAATTACAGGCGAGGGGGATTTCACTTGTTGTTCTGAGAGTACAGAATCAGAAGGCACTGATGTATGTATGCCGTAAACAGAGGCTACAGGAGCGGCTGGATGAGCCGGAAGTGCAAAGCTTCCTTGGAAAATACGGCTATGTACAGAACGATGCTGATTATGCATTGCAACGGCTGAAAGAGCGTCTTGCAAAGGCAGAGGGATTTCCACATGAGATTGGAGTGTTCCTGGACTATCCGCTGGAAGATGTGGTTGGTTTCATTGAAAACGCAGGGCAGAATTACAAATGTTCCGGCTGCTGGAAAGTATATTGCAATGAATGTGAAACAAGAAAGCTTTTTGCAAAATACAAAAAATGCAGAGAAGTCTATCGAAGACTCTGGAGCCAGGGACGGGACATCCGCACGCTTACTGTCGCATCATAGGACTGCGAACATAGTTTTGCAGCAAATGATCCGCAGATATTGTTAAAAAATGTTGGAGGACAAAAGTCCGGCAGCATGAAAAATATAAAAAGAAAGAAGAGGAATAAAACATGAGCAAAGTAGCAGTTGTATATTGGAGTGGAACAGGAAACACAGAGATCATGGCAAACAAAGTAGCAGAAGGTGCAAAAGCAGCCGGAGCAGAAGTAGAAGTATTTGAAGCAGAAGGATTCTCCGCTGATAAAATGGATGAATTTGATGCGGTAGCATTCGGATGCCCGTCCATGGGATGCGAAGAACTGGAAGATACCATCTTTGAGCCGATGTTTGCTTCCTGCGAATCCAAACTTCAGGGCAAGAAGATCGCACTGTTTGGTTCTTACGGATGGGGCGATGGAGAATGGATGCAGAACTGGGAAGAAACCTGCAAAAATGACGGTGCCGTTCTTGCAGGTGACAGCGTGATCTGTAACGAAACACCGGATGATGAAGCAGAAGCAAACTGTGTCAATCTCGGAAAAGCACTGGCATAAGCAGATCCTGTGATACAAAACATATATTTCATAAAACCGCAATAAGAAAAGAAGTGAGAACCTTCAGGGCAGATGTGCTCTGGAGGTTTTTCTTTTAGCCGAAGTTGCAGCAGTGGTATTTCCTGTGTTAAAATAAAAAATGCCAGGTGCTATGTGCCGGTGGCACATGTTTAGCACCGACCGAAGCGGAGCGTAGAAGAATAGGGAAGGACAAAGTAAGGAGCAGTTCTTTGGTTATGGCAAGCAGCAAAGCGGATTGCGAATATCCGCTTAACACAAAGAGGAAGAAAGGGAGCAGACAGATGCGTCTTGAAAAAATACAGGATTATTTAAAAGAGAAACAGTGGAAATACGAATACACCGAAGAGGACGGGCTTGGAAGCATTGATTTTGAGCACCGGGGACTGAGCTACCATATCTGGGAATTTGAGGACAATGGATACGGGGCGGAGACAAATGTGCGTACGGTAGGAAGACAGGAAGATATCACCGGAGATTATGAGAAGGAGATCATCGAGATCCTGAAAACATGGTAGATGGAAGAGAGGAAAATGTTTGAAATAGAAGGGTAGATGTGCTATCCTACTGTTTATGGAGGTGAAAGCCATATGAGATTAACAAGATTACTGGAAAGAGTAGAATATGAATGTATAAATGGCTCTGTAGATGTCGAGGTGACAGATCTTGTCAATGACTCCAGAAAAGCAAAAGAGGGATCGTTGTTTTTCTGCATCAAAGGAGCCGTTTCTGACGGACACAAATACGCAGCCGATGTGATCGCCAAAGGGGCAAAAGTCCTGGTTGTGCAGGATGAAGTAGAAGTTCCGGAGGATGTGACAGTCATCAAAGTGGCAGACAGCCGCTATGCGATGGCACTGATCTCTGCTGCATATTTTGATTATCCGGCGGAAAAAATGAAAGTGATCGGTATTACCGGAACAAAGGGAAAAACCACAACGACGTATATGATCAAATCCATTCTGGAAGGGGCAGGTCATAAGGTTGGTCTGATCGGCACGATTGAAGCGATCATTGGAGATGAACACATTCCGGCAGTGAATACGACTCCGGAATCGTACACAGTTCAGTCTTATTTCGCAAAAATGGCAGAGGCTGGATGCGACTGTGTTGTCATGGAAGTGTCTTCGCAGGGGCTGATGCTGCACAGGACGGCAGGTATTCCATTTGAAATCGGTATTTTCACAAACATCGAGCCGGATCACATCGGACCTGCAGAACATGCAAGTTTTGAGGACTATATGCACTGCAAAGGACTGCTGTTCCAGCAGTGTAAGCTTGGTATCGTCAATATGGATGATAAACATCTTGATCAGGTGTTAAAGGGTCATACCTGTAAGCTTGAGACTTTTGGATTTTCAGAGAAAGCAGATCTGCGTGCGGAAAATACGAAGCTGGTATCAAGACCGGGATACCTTGGCATTGATTACACAGCAGAAGCAAAAGATTTCCAACTGGATGTGGAAATTGATATTCCGGGCAAATTCAGCGTGTACAATTCTCTGACGGCGATCGCAGTCTGCCGTCATTTTGGTGTCTCCAAAGAAAATATTTTAAAAGCACTGGCACAGGCAAAGGTAAAGGGAAGGATTGAGATGATCAAAGTTTCTGATGATTTCACGCTGATGATCGACTACGCCCATAATGCCATGAGCCTTGAGAGCCTTCTGACCACATTAAAAGAATATCATCCAAAACGTCTGGTATGTCTGTTTGGATGTGGAGGAAACCGTGCAAGATCCAGAAGATTTGAGATGGGAGAAGTTTCCGGAAGACTTGCCGATCTGACGATCATCACATCCGATAATCCACGGTTTGAGAAACCGCTGGATATCATTGCGGATATCCGCACCGGCATTGAAAAGACGAATGGAAAGTATATCGAGATCCCGGATCGAAAAGAAGCGATCGCCTGGGCAATCCATCATGGTCAGAAGGGGGATGTGATCGTACTTGCCGGAAAGGGTCATGAGGATTACCAGGAGATCGAAGGAAAAAAATATCCGATGGATGAACGTGTGCTGATCCGGGAGATCCTTGCGGAAGATGCGGCGAAAGGAAAGTAAGTGACAGGACAAAGACAGATACTTTATGCGAATGTGATCGTAGATATCAGTCACGAAAAACTGGATAAGATTTTTCAATACCGTGTGCCGGAAGAACTTCAGGCAGAGATCCGGCCGGGAACGGCAGTTACGATCCCGTTTGGAAACGGAAACCGCAGGATACAGGGATATGTGATCGGACTGACAGAACATTCCGATTATCCGCCGGAGAAGATCAAAGAGATCCAGGAAGTCAGCCAGGGGCAGATGAAGGTAGAAGGAAAGCTGATCGCACTGGCCGCATGGATGCGGGATTATTATGGTTCTACGATGATCCAGGCATTAAAGGCAGTGCTTCCAGTGAAACAGAAGGTGACACAGCGGGAGCAGAAACAGATCCGCCTGCTCCTGAAAAAAGAAGAAGCACAGGAAATGCTTGCCCTGTTTGAAAAGAAAAACCAGAAAGCCAGAGCAAGGCTTCTTGGGGCACTGCTGGAAGCGGCAGAACAGAGTGAAAAAGGCAAGGCGATCCTTTCGTGGGAGCGTGCAAAAGAGCAGTATGGCATTACGATGCCGGTTGTGCGGGCAATGGAAGAAAAGGGCATCCTGAGACTGGAACGGATGCGGCTTTACCGGGATCCGCTGGATCTGGTGTGTCAGGAAGCAGGGCAGGATCTGGGAGAAGGAACAACACAGACAGGCAGAGAACTTATTTTGAATGAAGAGCAGAGAAGCGTGCTGGGAACGATCTTAAAAGAATGGAATCAGAAAGAGCCAGCCGTTTATCTGCTGCATGGCGTGACTGGGAGCGGCAAAACAGAAGTTTACATGGAACTGATCGATTTTATGCGAAAACAGGGAAAACAGGCAATTTTTCTGATTCCGGAGATCGCCCTGACATATCAGATGGTTCTGCGCTTTTACCGGCGTTTTGGCAGCCGGGTTTCGATCCTGCATTCCAGAATGTCGGCAGGCGAGCGCTATGACCAGTACGAAAAGGCAAAAAACGGCGAGATTGACGTTATGATCGGTCCAAGGTCGGCGCTGTTCACACCATTTTCAAATCTGGGTGTTATTATGATCGATGAAGAGCATGAGGAGTCCTACAAAAGCGAGACAGTTCCGCGCTATCATGCGCGGGAGGCGGCACAGAAACGGGCAGAACTGGAAGGGGCAAAGCTGATTCTTGGGTCAGCGACGCCTTCGGTTGAGTCGTATTATCGGGCAGAAAAAGGAGAATATGCTCTGCTTGAGATGACACAGCGGGCAAATGGAAAAGCATTGCCGGATGTCCGGATAGAGGACATGCGAAAGGAGATGCGGGAAGGCAATCGTAGTATCTTAAGCAGGCATTTACAGGAACTTCTGGCAAGATGTCTGGAAGAGGGAAACCAGGCTATGCTGTTTTTAAACCGTCGTGGTTATGCGGGTTTTGTATCCTGTCGTTCCTGCGGCAGCGTGATCGGCTGTCCGCATTGTAATGTGTCCTTGTCATTGCACAGACAGGGGAAGGAACAGGAAAAGCTTGTATGTCACTATTGTGGTTATACACAGCCGGCACCGCATCGGTGTCCATCCTGTGGATCTCCATTTATCGGAAGTTTTCAGGCAGGGACACAGCAGGTAGTCAGCCAGGTGCAGAAAATGTTTCCAAAAGCACGCATTTTGCGTATGGATGCGGATACGACCAGAGGAAAAGACGGACATCACAAGATTCTGGAAGCTTTTGCAGAGCACCGGGCAGATATTCTGGTGGGAACGCAGATGATCGTGAAAGGGCATGATTTTGCAAAGGTAACATTAGTAGGTGCACTGGCAGCAGATCTGTCGCTCCATATGAGTGATTACCGGGCAGCAGAGAGGACGTTTCAGCTTCTGGTGCAGGCGGCAGGACGCGCAGGACGCGGAGATAAAACAGGCCAGGTTGTGATCCAGACATATGAGCCTGATAATTATAGTATAAAAGCAGCGGCAGTGCAGGATTACCATAATTTTTATGAGGAGGAGATCCTGTACCGCAGATTTATGGATTATCCACCGGTCGGAAGTATGCTTGCCTTGCATGGACAGAGTGAAAACGAAAGCTACCTTCAGATGGCGATGGAATATCTGAAAAAATATCTGGATGTGCTGGCAGGAAAAACACAGGCAAGAGTGATCGGACCGGCAGATGAAAGTGTTTCCAAAGTTGCAGACATTTACCGGAAAGTGATCTACGTGCGGCATGAAGAAAGTACCGTTCTGGATCAGATCAAGGCCAGGACAGAACAGTATATTCAAATGAACAGAGGATTTGATAAAATTACGATTCAGTATGACAGAGATTAAAGAAAACGGAGGACAGGAAAAGATGGCAACCAGAACAATAAGGGTACTTGGAGATGAAGTGCTGAACAAAGTATGTAAGGAAGTAAAAGGGGTCACACCAAAAACAAGAGAACTGATCGATGACATGTTTGAAACAATGTATGATGCCATGGGCGTAGGGCTTGCGGCAAACCAGGTCGGCATGTTAAAACGTATCGTTGTGATCGACTGTGGGGATGATCCACATGTACTGATCAATCCGGTGATCATCGAGACATCCGGAGAGCAGAGAGGATATGAGGGATGCTTAAGCGTTCCGGGAAAGACGGGGATCGTTACCAGACCGGATTATGCAAAAGTAAAAGCATATGATGAAGATATGAATGAATTTATTCTGGAAGGTGAGGGGCTTCTTGCCCGTGCCATCTGCCATGAGTGTGAACATCTGGATGGACATATGTATGTCGAAAAAGTAGAGGGCGAATTAGAAGATGTTGCTCCTTATGATGAAGAAGAATAACAGGAGGCATCAGGATGAAGATTGTATATATGGGTACACCGGATTTTGCGGTGGAAGCGCTGGAAGCACTCGTTGCTTCACGGCATGAAGTGATCGCCGTCTTTACGCAGCCGGACAAACCGAAAGGACGCGGAAAAGCGATGCAGTTCACTCCGGTTAAAGAAGTGGCAGTAAGGGAGGAGATTCCGGTTTACCAGCCGAAAAAAGTAAGAGATCCGGAAGTGATCGAACAGATCAGAAAGCTTGCACCGGATGTGCTGGTTGTAGTGGCATTTGGACAGATCATACCACAGGAAATCCTGGATATTGCACCGTACGGCTGTGTCAATGTACATGGCTCACTGCTGCCGAAGTACCGTGGGGCTGCTCCGATCCAGTGGGCGGTGATTGATGGTGAAAAGGAATCGGGTGTGACAACGATGCAGATGGATGCCGGACTGGATACCGGTGATATGCTGCTGAAAACAGTCGTACCGCTCGATGAAAAGGAAACAGGCGGAAGTCTGTTTGAAAAATTAAGCAAAGCAGGGGCAGGACTGCTTCTTGAGACACTCGATGCATTGGAGAAAGGAACTGTTGTCCCACAGAAGCAGGGAGAGTCACCAACTGCCTATGCAAAAATGCTCACAAAAGATATGGGTATGATCGACTGGAACTGTCCGGCGAAAGAACTGGAACGCCTGATCCGCGGCCTGAATCCATGGCCAAGCGCTTATACAAAGTTAAATGGCAAAACCTTAAAAATCTGGGCTGCGGATGTATGTGAGCAGTCCGGCGAAAAAGAACAGCCGGGAACCATATTAAAGGCGGAAAAGAATGAATTTCTGATCCAGACAGGAGATCAGGTACTGGCAATCAGAGAACTTCAGTTAGAAGGAAAGAAACGCATGGACACGGCAGCCTTCCTTCGGGGCTGCCAACTTGAGAAAGGGATGATCTTATAATGTATGGATGGTATTATGATCCAACGGTAATACTTGTTTTTGCAGGACTGATCCTGACCATGATTGCGTCTGCAGGTGTAAAGAGCACTTTCGCAAAGTATTCAAAAGTACGTTGTATGGCAGGTTATACAGGAGCACAGGCGGCACAGGAAGTGCTGAACAGAAGTGGGATTTATGATGTGCGTATTGAACGTGTGGCAGGGGAACTGACAGATCATTATGATCCAAGGTCAAAAGTACTGCGTCTTTCGGACAGCACATATGCGTCCGAATCGGTAGCAGCGGTCTGTGTGGCAGCTCATGAGTGCGGTCATGCGATCCAGCATCAGAAAGGCTATGGGCCGCTGGTGCTTCGAAGCACGCTGGTCCCGGCAGCAAATATCGGTTCCAGCCTTTCCTGGCCGATTTTTGTCGCAGGACTGATCTTCAGCATGCGTCCGCTTCTGATGCTTGGGATCCTCTTGTTTGGACTGGCCGTGATCTTCCAGTTGGTAACACTGCCGGTTGAATTTAACGCATCCAGCCGAGCCATTCAGATTCTGGAAGGCACTGGTATGCTTGGAAGCAGTGAGATCACGGGTGCAAAGAAAGTACTTCGGGCCGCAGCCATGACCTATGTGGCAAGTCTTGCTGCATCGATCCTGCAACTGCTGCGTCTGGTCATTTTGGCAGGAGGAAACAGAAGAAATGATTAATCTTAGAGAAATTATCCTCGGTGCGCTGATGGATATCGTGGAAGAAGAGCAGTACAGCCATATTGTATTGCGGGAGATACTGGAAAAGTATCAGTATCTGGATAAGCGTGACCGTGCTTTTATCACACGTGTTACCGAGGGAACGCTGGAAAATATGATTCAGATGGATTATATTATTGAACGTTTTTCCAAAGTTGGGATTGAAAACATGAAACCGGTGATACGCAACATTCTGCGTATGTCGGTCTATCAATTAAAATATATGGACAGCGTGCCGGATTCTGCAGTCTGCAACGAAGGTGTGCGCCTGGCACAGAAAAAAGGATTTTATCAGCTTAAAGGTTTTGTAAACGGTGTGCTTCGCAGCGTGGCAAGAAATCTGGACAAGGTGGAATATCCATCAAAGGAAAAGCAGCCGGTTCTTTATCTCTCAGTTACGTATTCTATGCCAGAATGGATGGTACAAAACTGGTGTGAACTGTATGGATTTGATGCCGTAGAAAAAATCTGTCAGGATATGCATGAAGAGAAACCAACCTCGATCCGCTGCAATCTGGATAAGGCTTCGAAGGAAGAAATCATAGAAAGCCTGCAGGAACAGAACATTGATGTAGAACAGGTCCCATATCTGGATTATGCGTTGAATATTAGACATTACAATTACATGAAAGCAGTTGATGCGTTCAAAAACGGCTGGTTTCAGGTACAGGATGTCAGTTCCATGCTGGTGTCAGAAATTGCCGCACCGAAATGGGGCGATTATTGTATTGATGTCTGTGCCGCACCAGGCGGCAAAAGCCTGCATCTGGCAGATATGCTGCATGGAAGCGGTCATGTAGAAGCAAGGGATATCACAGATTACAAAGTGCAACTGATGCAGGAAAATATTGAACGCATTGGTGTGATCAATATGTCCGCAGCACTTCAGGATGCGACTATTTTTGATCCGTCATCCGAAGAAAAGGCAGATATTCTTCTGGCAGATGTACCATGCTCCGGGCTTGGCGTGATCGGCAAAAAAGCCGATATCCGTTATAAGATGACGCCTGCAAAACAGGCGGAGATCATCAAACTGCAACGGAAAATTTTAGATACGGTGTGGAAGTACGTCAAAGTTGGCGGAACACTGATCTACAGTACCTGTACGATCGGAGCCGAAGAAAATCAGTACAATGTCAAATGGTTTCTGGAAAATTATCCATTTGTGCTGGAGAGTATTGATCCGTACATCTGCGACGAACTGAAAGGAAAGACAACGGGGGCGGGCTATCTTCAACTGCTTCCGGGTGTACATAAATCCGATGGATTTTTTATCGCACGCCTGAAGAGAGTACAGTAGGAGCAGGACATGGAAAAAACAGATATCAAATCAATGGAATATGAAGAACTGATAAAGTTTTTTACAGATATGGGAGAAAAGCCTTTCCGGGCAAAACAGGTCTATCAGTGGATGCATGAAAAACAGGCAGATGGTTTTGAAGATATGACCAATCTTTCCAAAAATCTGAGAGAAAAATTGTCAGAAACATGTACGTATACTTGCCTTGAAAACGTACAGACCTTAGTATCGAAGCTGGACGGGACAAGAAAATATCTGTTCCGCCTGGCGGATGGTTATGTGATCGAAAGCGTGCTGATGCGTTATCAGCACGGCAATTCCGTCTGTATTTCCACACAGGTTGGCTGCCGGATGGGCTGCCGTTTCTGTGCTTCTACGATTGGAGGAAAGACGCGGGATCTGACCGCGGGCGAAATGCTGGATCAGATTTATCGCATTCAGAAGGATATCGGCGAACGTGTATCGAATCTTGTTATGATGGGAACGGGTGAGCCGCTGGATAATTACGATAATGCAGTAAAATTTATCCGGATGCTGAGCGATGAACATGGTCTGAACATCAGCCAGAGAAACATTACACTGTCTACCTGCGGAATCGTACCGCAGATGCGCAGGCTTGCGGATGAAGGATTCCAGATCACGCTCGCACTTTCGCTGCATGCGCCGAATCAGGAAAAGAGAAAAGCACTGCTTCCGATCGCCGGAAAGTATGAGATCCATGAAGCGGTAGATGCATGCCGCTACTATTATGAAAAGACAGGGCGCAGGATCACCTTTGAGTACAGTCTGGTAGGTGGGCAGAACGATTCTGCGGAGGATGCCAGAGAGCTGTATGAACTGATAAGGAACATCAACTGCCATGTAAATCTGATTCCGGTCAATCCGGTAAAAGAACGTTCCTATGTGCAGTCAGACAAAAAAGTGATTGCAGAATTTAAAAATAAACTTGAAAATTGCGGAATAAATGTTACTATTAGAAGAGAAATGGGACGTGATATAGGCGGTGCTTGTGGACAACTTAGGAAAAGTTATATGGATAAAGAAAAAAAGGAGTAAGAGCATGAGATCATGCTGTGTTACAGATGTAGGACAGAAAAGAACCATGAATCAGGATTTTGTGTTTGCTTCGGATACTCCGGTAGGACCTCTGCCAAATCTGCTGATCGTTGCAGATGGTATGGGCGGGCATCAGGCGGGTGATACCGCATCCCGCTATACGGTTGAGGTGATCGTAAGTCATATTAAACGGAGCCGGGAACGCAATCCGATACGCGTGCTCCGCAGTGCCATAGAGACAGCAAATGAAAAAGTAGTTGAAAAGGCAGCAGGAGATGAAAGACTGAGTGGTATGGGAACAACGGTAGTGGCAGCTACGGTTGTCCAGAATTATCTGTATGTTGCCAATGTAGGTGACAGCAGATTGTACCTGATACGGGATCATATAAAACAGATTACAAGAGACCATTCTCTCGTAGAAGAGATGGTGCGGATCGGGGAGATCAGCCGGGAACAGGCGCGTAATCATCCCGACAAAAATATTATTACAAGAGCAATCGGAGCACATCGTGATGTTGCGGTGGATTTCTTTGACCTGGATCTGCAGAAGGGAGACAAGATTCTGATGTGCTCAGATGGTCTTAGCAATATGGTGGAAGATGCCGAGATCGAAAAGATTGTAAAAAGTGGCAGGGAGCTGCCGAAGATAGCCATGGATCTGATCGCAAAGGCGAATGAAAATGGCGGTAAGGACAATATCGCGGTCGTGCTTGCACAGCCGCTGACAGGTGAGGTGGAGCAATGTTAAAAGAAGGCATGTTTATTCAGGATCGTTA
This sequence comes from uncultured bacterium, assembly GCA_905214675.1. Classification (GTDB taxonomy): domain Bacteria; phylum Bacillota; class Clostridia; order Lachnospirales; family Lachnospiraceae; genus Hominisplanchenecus. The sequence goes on along the minus strand of CAJMMS010000004.1, from coordinate 40,673 downwards.
TGAGATCATCAGCAAGATCGGCTCCGGTGGAATGGCAGATGTCTATAAGGCAAAGGATCATACACTGAACCGCTTTGTGGCTGTGAAAGTATTGAAGCCTGAATTTCGAAAAGACAGGGGATTTATCAGTAAATTCAGGGTAGAAGCACAGTCTGCGGCAGGACTTGCACATCCAAATATTGTAAACGTTTATGATGTAGGTGAGGACAATGGAATCAGTTTTATCGTCATGGAACTGGTCGAAGGTATCACACTGAAAGAGTATATTGAGAAAAAAGGCAGACTTGCAGTACGCGAAGCAACCAGTATCGCGATACAGGTATCTATGGGACTGCAGGCGGCACATAATAATGGAATCGTACATCGCGATGTGAAACCACAGAATATTATCATTTCCACAGACGGGAAAGTCAAAGTGACGGATTTTGGAATTGCCAGAGTAGCAACTTCCAATACGATCAGTTCGAATGTCATGGGATCGGTGCACTACAGTTCACCGGAACAGGCAAGAGGTGGATACAGTGATTATAAGAGTGATATTTATTCACTTGGTATCACCATGTATGAGATGCTGACCGGGCATGTACCATTTGACGGTGACACGACGGTAGCGATCGCACTGAAACATCTGCAGGAAGAGATGCAGTCACCGCGGAAATACGTTCCGGATCTGCCAAAGAGTACCGTGCAGATCATTTACAAATGTACACAGAAAAGTCCGGATCGCCGCTATAGTGACATGGAAGAGCTGATTGGGGATCTGAAAGAATCACTGGTCAATCCGGAGGGAGATTTTGTTAAGATCGCGCCACTTGACAGCCATGCGCATACGGTGATCGTTTCCAAAGATGAACTGAACAAGATCAAGGAAGGCCGTGCGGAAGTACAGCCTCCGGATGATACTTATCAGAAAAATGTTGAGATGGCAGCCCAGCCACAGCAGCCGCAGCCGAATATGCAAGGCGGCCGCATCCCATATCAGGATAATGGTTATCAGCAGCACCCGCAGAATTATGGTGGTGCTTATTATCAGAATGAGGATATGGAGGACGAAGAAGAAGGCATCAATCCAAAACTGGAAAAATTTATGACCATTGGAAGTATTGTGGTCGGTATTCTGATCCTTGCAATTTTCCTGGCGCTGGTCGGAAGTGCAACAGGTCTGTTTGATCTTGGATTTCTGGCAGGCGGAAGCAGCAAAAAACAGACAGAAGTCAGCACGGAGAGCAGTCAGGATTCCGGAAAGATCGAAGTGCCAAGCCTTCTTGGAAAGACAGAAGAAGAAGCAAAAGCACTGGTTGCAGATTCTGGTCTTGGTATCGAGTATGCAGGGGAAGAGCCATCTACCGATTATGACAAAGGGCAGATCATGATCCAGCAGCCGGTAGCCGGAGAGATGGTAGATAAAAATACGACAATCTCTTACACGGTCAGCAGCGGCAGCGATAAGATCACAGTACCGGATCTGGCAGATAAAACAGCAGAAGAAGCAAAAACAGAACTGGAAAAGGCAGGACTGAAGTGTGACCAGCAGGAAGTTTATGATACTTCCGTCGATGCAGGGAAAGTCAGCTATACCAGTCCTGGAGCAAGACAGGAAGTGACGCAGAATTCTACGGTGACACTCTATATCAGCAAAGGCAGCAGCAGCAGTGACGCAGATTCTGATGATTCTTCTGATATGGTGACGGTTCCGGAAGTGACCGGACAGACAGCAGATGCGGCACAGTCTATGCTGGAAAATATGGGGCTTGCCGTAAAGATCGAAACCAGACAGGATGATGGAAGCGAGGATGGTGAAGTGCTGGAGCAGGATGTAGAAGCCGGAGAGAGTGTGGAAAAGGGCACGACGATCCATCTGACAGTCAATCAGCTTTCTTCTGGCAGTGAAGAGACGCAGGATAGCACTAAGAAAGAAAGCGAAACCAGCAGCAAAAAGAAATATTCTACGGATGTCAAACTTTATGCACCACAGGATTACAACGGGGAAAAAGTAAAAATTGAACTGGTTCAGGACGGAAAGACCACCACACTGGTAGATGGGGAAGCCATTGAGTTTCCATATCGCCTGAAGATGTCATCTGATTCTGACAGCAGTGCAACGGCATATGTATATGTGCTGGATGAAAATGGAAAAGTATCCAAAAAAGTAGAGTATGAAGGTGTGCCGTTCAGTTAAAGAAATGGCAGAATACGGAGTTTTATGCAGGGAAAAATCATAAAGGGAATTGCCGGGTTTTACTATGTTCATATACCGGAAAAGGGTGTATATGAGTGTAAAGCCAAAGGCATTTTCCGTAAAAATAAGATAAAACCACTGGTGGGAGACGATGTCACGGTCACGATTTTGGATGAAGAAAAGAAAGAAGGAAATATAAAGGAGATTCTGCCACGCAAAAATGCTCTGATCCGTCCGGCAGTCGCAAATGTAGATCAGGCGATGGTTATTTTTGCAGTCAACAAACCAGCTCCGAATTTAAGTCTCCTGGATCGTTTTCTGATTTCCATGCAGTATCAGAATATACCGGTGATCGTATGTTTTAATAAAAGAGATATTGCAGATGACACAGAAGAAGAAAAGCTGCGCAGTATTTATGAAAAATGCGGCTGCCATCTGATCTTCACCAGTGTAAGAGAAAAGACAGGAACAGAGCAGATCCGTGAACTCTTGCAGGGAAAGACAACCGTAGTGGCGGGACCGTCCGGAGTAGGCAAATCGTCCATGATCAATTTCCTTCATCCGGATGCCGGAATGCAGGTCGGAGAGATCAGTCAGAAAATTGACCGTGGAAAACATACGACAAGACATTCAGAATTGTTTTCCATCGGAGTACATACCTATCTGATGGATACACCTGGATTCAGTTCGCTTTATCTTACAGAATTTGAAAAAGAGGACTTAAAGGAATACTTTGCGGAGTTTCAGAAATATGAGCCATACTGCCGTTTTCAGGGCTGTATGCATTTGAGCGAACCGGATTGCGCAGTCAAAGAGGCACTGGCAGAGGGAAAGATCAGTCCCGTACGTTACGAAAGTTACAAAGAACTGTATGAGGAACTGAAACAGAAAAGGAGGTACTGATTTTATGCAGTATGAATTATCACCGTCTATTCTTTCGGCGGATTTTGCAAGACTTGGGGAAGATATCCATGCCGTGGAACAGACGGGTGTGAAGTATCTTCATATTGATGTGATGGACGGCATGTTTGTGCCAAGCATTTCTTTCGGATTTCCGGTTATGAGAGCAATCCGTAAAATCAGCAACATGATCTTTGATGTGCATCTGATGGTAGAACAGCCGGAACGTTATATCGAAGAGGCAGCGGCAAGCGGAGCAGACATCATTACGATCCATGCAGAAGCCTGCAAACATCCGGACCGTGCCATCGAGCAGATTCATCAGCTTGGAAAAAAGGCAGGCATTGCACTGAATCCATCTACTTCTCTGCATGAACTGGATTATCTGCTTGAAAAGGTGGATATGGTATTGCTTATGACGGTCAATCCAGGTTTTGGCAATCAGAAATATATTCCATATTGTACCGGAAAGATCAGAGAATTGCGGGAATGGATCCAGAAAAGAGGGCTTTTGACGGATATCGAGGTAGACGGCGGAATCAACGATACGACCATCGACGCAGTACTGGAAGCAGGTGCAAATATTCTGGTGGCCGGTTCCGCAGTATTTGGCAACAAGACAGCGGAACATGCAGAAAAATACAGAAAACTGCTGGAAGATTATCAGGAGAGTCATAAATGAAAAGAGCAGTGATCATCAGCGGGGGCAAAATCCAATCTGATTTTGCCCTTGCTTTTTTGGAAAAATATACCTGGGATCTGGTGATCGGGGCAGACCGCGGACTGATATTCTGCCATAAAAACCGGATCATGCCTACTCATATCGTCGGAGATTTTGATTCCGCAGGGGAAGCAGAATACCAGTATTTTCATGAGAATACGGATATTCCGATCCGGAAACTGAATCCGGTCAAAGATTTCACTGACACGGATGTGGCACTGCGTCTGGCACTGGAGGAAAACGCGGAGGAGATTTATATCCTGGGGGGAACCGGGACAAGGGTGGATCATATTGCAGCCAATGTGCGGACGCTTTTTCTGGCATTGCAGCAGAAAGTGAGTGCCTGTCTGGTGGATGAAAATAATAAAATATATCTGACAGATTGCCCGCTGAACATCCGGAAAGAAGAACAGTTTGGAACCTATCTTTCACTGTTTGCAGTGGGAGAACCGGTCGAAAATCTTACTCTGGAAGGGGTGTATTATCCACTGGATGGATACCGGCTTACGGGGCTGGATCCCCTTTGCGTGAGCAATGAAATTGTAGAAAAAGAATGTAACATATCATTTTCAAAAGGCGTTTTACTGGTGATCGAGTCGAAAGACTGAAAAGTTTGCAGGGAAATGTCGAAAAATGGCACCTGATGTAGAAAGCGGTCGATGAGTTCTTTGGATGGGGACTTGCAATCAGGCGGCTCACTGTGGTACACTGTTGGTGCTGAGAAATAGCAAAAAATGTCATTTACATAGAAAGGAAATTACAAATGAAACTTGGTATTGTAGGACTGCCAAACGTAGGAAAGAGTACACTGTTTAATTCGCTGACAAAGGCGGGTGCAGAATCGGCAAACTATCCGTTCTGTACGATCGATCCGAATGTCGGTATTGTAACCGTTCCAGATGAACGACTGAATCTGCTTGCAGATCTGTATCATTCTGCAAAAGTGACACCGGCGGTGATCGAATTTGTCGATATCGCAGGTCTGGTAAAAGGAGCATCCAAAGGAGAGGGCCTTGGTAACCAGTTCCTGGCGAACATCCGTGAAGTTGATGCAATCGTTCATGTGGTGCGTTGTTTTGATGATACAAATGTGATCCATGTAGATGGAAGCGTAGATCCGGCAAGGGATATTGAGACGATCAACCTGGAACTGATCTTTTCAGATATTGAGATTCTGGAGAGAAGGATCGCAAAGAGCAGCCGTGGTGCAAGGAATGATAAGAAACTTGCAAAAGAAGTAGATTTCCTGCAGAGACTGAAGGCATATCTGGAAGAGGGCAATCTGGCGATCGGATTTGAACTTCAGGATGAGGATGAGGAAGGCTGGTTTGCAGAATACAATCTTCTGACGGCAAAACCGGTGATTTATGCGGCAAACGTTTCGGAAGATGATCTGGCAGATGACGGAGCATCCAATGAATATGTGCAGGCAGTAAGAGAACTGGCACAGAAGAGCGGAAGCGAAGTATTTGTAATCTGTGCCCAGATCGAACAGGAGATTTCAGAACTGGATGAGGATGAAAGAAAGATGTTTCTGGAAGATCTCGGATTAAAAGAGTCCGGACTGGAGAAACTGATTAAGGCAAGCTACAGTCTGCTTGGACTTATCAGTTATCTGACCGCAGGAGAGACAGAGACAAGAGCATGGACCATTAAAAAAGGCACGAAGGCACCGCAGGCAGCGGGTAAGATCCATTCCGATTTTGAGAGAGGTTTCATCCGTGCAGAAGTTGTGAATTATCAGGATCTTCTGAATTGCGGAAGTTATTCTGCAGCAAAAGAAAAGGGACTGGTAGGTCTGGAAGGAAAAGAATATGTCGTAAAAGACGGAGATGTCATTCTTTTCCGCTTCAATGTATAGGAGCAGAAACGAAGAGGTGGTGTTATGGACACATCCATAAATTTTCCAAATCTTGGAATTCATTTATCAAACGTCGGAAAAACAGTCAGTATCGGAGGATTTGAGATTGCCTATTACGGAATGAGCATTGCATGTGGTATGCTGCTTGGACTTTGTCTGGCTATGTGGGTGGCAAAAAAGACCAGGCAGAATCCAGATTTGTACTTTGATGTGGCACTGTATGCCATTCCGGTTGCACTGCTTGGGGCAAGAGCTTATTATGTGATTTTTTCCTGGGATCAATACAAGGATAATCTGATCCATATCCTGTATTTCCGGGAAGGCGGACTGGCAATTTTTGGCGGTGTGATTGCAGCGGTTATCACATTTTATGTGTACGTAAAGATTAAAAAGCAAAATTTCTGGCTTATGGTGGACACCGGGTGTGTGGGACTTGTTCTGGGGCAGATCATCGGACGCTGGGGCAACTTTTTTAACAGAGAAGCTTTTGGCGGTTATACAGACGGTCTGTTTGCGATGCAGCTTCCGCTGAATGCGGTACGTTCTTCCGATGTTACGCAGGAGATGATGGAACATCTGCAAACGATCAGAGGTGTGCAGTATATACAGGTGCATCCGACTTTCTTATATGAAAGTCTGTGGAATACAGGCGTCCTCCTGATGCTGTTGTTTTTTACAAAACGCAAGAAATTTGACGGCGAGATATTTTTACTATATCTTGCAGGCTACGGAATCGGCAGATTCTGGATCGAAGGACTGCGGACGGATCAGCTTCTGCTTCCAGGCATAGGGCTTCCGGTATCGCAGGTGCTTTCTATCGTGGTAGCTATCTGTTCCATCATAGTAATACTGATTCAACGAAAAAAAGTGCGCAGGCAAAGCTGAGCGCGCAAAAGCACAGAAAGATAGAGGGATGTACAATGAGAGCAAACGATGAAATGCACAGTAAAGTGAACAAAATCAAAGAGAGCATCGAGTGTGAGAGAAGAAAATTAGATGAAATCATCTTATCTGGAAATGCCGAGGAGATCTACCGCCAGAACATCAAAGTGGATCAACTGATCGAACAGTATATCGATCTGGCGCAGGCATAGCAGATTTTTAGGCATAACGGGATAAGCAGGAGCAGGAGTGGCAGCACTCCTGCTTTTTTGCTTTACAGGAAATTGCTTTCCTGTAAAGTAAAAAAACACTCCGCGGGGATGCGCACTGCGGCGTATAAGGTAGATGTCGCAAGAGTCTACGTTTCACTACGGTCGTTGCTGAGTGCCACTGGCACTCAGCAACGCCGCAGGCGCGAGAATGTGCCAAGGCACATTCTTTGTTCATGAGCAAAAATGCCAGAGGCATTCTTGAACATTTTCAGTTTAATTTCAGTTTAATTTCACATGACAAACAAAAGATCATGTGGTACAATCCTGTCTTTGACAGCTAAATTAACATAAAAGTCCTGCACTTCGCATAAACAACGGCTTGTAGGACTTTTTTATATTTCATGAATGCACGTTACAACATCATTTTTTTGTTTGTGAACAAATATTTCTCATTTTTTTAGTTGGAATAATCTGTTTTGATGTGCAAAAGTTAAATGCATTGTGTAAATCATCCGTCAGTTTTGTGCGAGTATAGATTGGCTGATATCCTTTTCCTTCATACCTGATAAAATCCATTTCTCTAAGAGTTGAAAGAATCTGATCTATACTGTATTGATTGTCTAACCTCTTTTCTAAGTATCTATAAATAATCAATGCTATGAAACAAGTGATAAAGTGCGCTAATATACGCTCCTGCCTTTTAACATAAACAGGACGCGCCTCAAAATCTGTTTTCATAATGCGGAAGCATTCTTCGATTTCCCAGCGGCGCTTATTAACAGCTACAATACTTTCGGGTGAATCACCCAAATTTGTACATACAGCATAAAATCCATCGTATTTTTCTTCATCAGCAATCCGCGATAAATCTATATAACTATCCGCGATAGCTGCAACTTCCCCTTCTTTCGTTGCGTGGTTAGTTTTGATAAAACGTTTGGGATCATTAGGCTTTTTCCTTGAAATAGAAGCATTTCCATTTTTTATCATTTTTTCTGCACGTGTTATCTGGCTGTTTCTTATAGAACGAAGGTATTCGCGGTATTTGATAGAGTACGAAACAATTAGTTGCTGCTCAATCATAATAGTTTTTTTGTTATTTCCTATAGTGACAACAGATTTTTCTTTTATCCATCTGCTTTTGAAATATATGTTTCCTTTATCTGCTTCTTCATCGAGCTGATCTAAATGGTATTTTTTTTCGGAAGAATCTCCTGAAAGAGTCCAACCATCAGGAGCCAAAGCCCATTCCTTTAGATGCTTTTTTAGTTTTTTAATAGATTGTGTAGTAATAAAGGAACGGCATCCATCGACCTTGTCATAATTGTTATAATAACGATTTCCAGCAGAAGAGAGACCGGCGTCTGTGCATACAACAAAACGTGACATATCAAACTTTTCTACCAGTTTTTTCTCTAATGGGACCATGGTATTCTGCTCATTTGAATTTCCAGGAGAAATGTCAAAAGCGATTGGAATTCCTTCCGTATCCATAAACAACCCTATTTCAACAATAGGAAGCGGTCTGTTTTCTTTACTGACTCCGTATTGTTTGTCATCTTCTGCCTGTTCAATTTCAAAATAAAAGTTTGTACAGTCATAGTAGATAACACCGGTTTTCCTTTCAGATAATCCACTGCTGTTTTTGAAGAGTCTGCTTTGGATGTAATCGGATTCTTCGGCTATAACAGAAAGAGCCCTGTAAATGTCATGTAATTCAAAAGAAGGCTGTTCAATAAAACGTTTTGATTCTTCAAAGCTGTTTTTTTTGGAAGAAGGAAACAAAATCCTGGTATAGATCAATCTTGAAAATATGTTGTTAAGATCATAGTTGTAAGAATGTCTGCCAGAGATTGCGCGACAAATCTTATCAAGACCAAGTTCATAATAAATATCCTGAAGAAAAAGGTATCCGCCATTAAAGCGAGTCTGTGTATTGAAAGGAAGATCCAAAGAAGGATTCAGTTCAATGTTAAAGGAAATAGACTCCTCTAGTTCGGCTTCGTTCATAAGTTTAACCTGTTCTTTTGCCCAGGCTTTGGCATCGGTTACGCCATATGTTTCGCAGATATACCGATCTGAACCGAACGTTTTTATTGGAAGTGTTTTGTTCTTTCCATCAACGCGGATGGTTTTTACAACTCTGTAAGTAGTGGAATTTTTGTTTTTTGTCCAGTCTAGTCGCATAATATAATACTCCGTTTAAATTAAAATGGGAAAAAAGGGTTTGGATTGTCGGGGTCATTGTATATAGCACAATCACACTGCCAGGATTCCATGGAATCCTTAATACAGGAACATAAAATTTCGTAATCTTCTTTTTCTATTTTTCCATGCTCTAACATACACTTATAAAATTTCTTAATACTGGTAGCATTTGTCTTAATATTTGCAGGTGTAGACCACATGCATTTCCGAATAAAGAAATTTCCGAGATATTCATCCAGCATAGAAATCCCCACTTCCATAGGCAGAGTACCTGCACGAATTAAAAATTCGTTAAGAAAAAAATCAACATTTGAAAGATGACGATTGATTGTTTTTTCTTTTAATCCTGATTTGACAAGATCTTCTTCAAAAAGATGCAACAGAAGATTGTTTGTTTTTTGAATGGTTTGGCATGCTTTGATATACTGTTCGTAATCCATAGGATATATTTCCTTTCGCATAATAATATAAGACCATTATACAGTATCTATAAGTAACGTGCAATACAAAAACAAAGAGTTGACAAAAAAATAAGCCTGACAAAAGGCTTTAACGTACTTTTACATTTAGATGGCTGTCAAACTCCCGAGCAAAAATGCCAGAGGCATTCTTGAACATTTTCAGTTTAATTTCAGTTTAATTTCACATGACAAACAAAAGATCATGTGGTACAATAAAAATATTGGTAAATGTATGCAAAAAGAGTCATAAAAACAGGAGGCAGATATGAAAAAAGTACAAAAAAAATTAAGGAGGGGTCTTGCGGCAAGTCTGGCATTTGTGATGGCAGTTTCCGGAATTTCGATCGTTCCTGGCTCGCAGAAGGTACAGGCGGCAGAGCAAAGTGGAAAAATTGAAATCTCTGATGCTACGGATCTGGAAAAAATCGGAAAGGATGCAGCTTATCCGATGAGTGGAGATTACATTTTGACAGAGGACATTGATCTGAGCAATGTCAACTGGATACCGATCGGGGGAAATGGTGGAAACGACTATGCCCAGGTTTCCGGAGACCGTGTTTTTAACGGGACTTTTGACGGAAACGGGCATGTGATCTCAGGTCTGACCATTTCGTGTGATGGAGCAGACAACAATGGATATCGCATCAGCCAGTCCGGGTTGTTTGCAATGCTGGGAAGCGATAATGCATCCGATTACGCAGAAGTAAAAAACATTGTTTTTACGGAGGTATCCATTGAGCATAATCTGGGTGGCGGAGATACGATCGGTACGCTGGCAGCAGATGCAGATGGATTTGTAAAAATTGATAACGTGGCAGTACTTGACGGAAGTATCAAAGTGACTGCAAACAATAGCGGAGACTTGATCGGTGTTGGTGGGATTGTCGGACAGTCTCGAAATAATACGTCCGGTGTGCAGATGAGCAACCTGTACAATGCAGCTTCAATCGATGTTGCATCAGCCGTTTCCACACCACCGGTACGATGCGGTGGAATCATCGGAAGAATTTACCAGGGCGGTGAGATTGGAAGCCTTTCTTCCTGTCTGAATACAGGAAATGTTACTTATAAAGGCTCCAGCGGATATGGCATCAATGGATACAGCCAGAGTGCGAATGTAGGTTCCAACACTGCAAACATTGTGAACTGTTTTTATCTTGCAGGAACCGGAATCGGCTATACACAGGACAGTGAGATCAGTGAAAATGAGCTGAAAAGTGAAACACTGGCTGAAAAACTTGGCTCCGATTACTGGTATGTAGCCAAGAGCGGACAGGTTCTGCCAAAGATTGCCGATGGAAAAGTAGTCGTACCGATTCCGTCACCGACGTTTGCTGACGGTGACAAAGCGGATTCTGTCACGAAAGATTTCACGCTGCCGACAACTTACAGTGGAGAAAATGGTGAAGAGACGATCACCTGGAGCAGCAGTGATCCGGAGATCATCACGATCAGCGATGGCACAGCACAGGTAAAAGGTGTACTGGCAGATACCGAGGTGACGCTGACGGCAGCAACCTCCGGCGGCAAGATGAAAACAGTCAGGGTGACAGTCAAATCCAATCTGGAACTTGAATTTGACAAAGAATATGCAAAACCGGGGCAGAAGATGAAAGCATCCGTAAAAAATGCACCGGCAGATACCGAATTTACTTATGTATGGCAGAACAGCAGGACTACTCTGTCAGAGAGCGACAGTTACACACCATCTGCCAGCGATCTGAATACGTTTCTTACCGTGCGTGCAAGTTTAAAAACGACAGGAGCGACTGTTGCAGAAAAGAAAATTTACTGCAGCAAACTGCCGGTTATTTATATTGACACGGAGGATGGATATGGTATTACAAGCAAGGAAGTATACAAATCTGCGACTATGCGGATTCAGGGAAATGATAACTTCAACAGTACCAATTCAACCCTTTACGATGGCGGTATTTCCATCCGCGGCCGTGGAAACAGTACCTGGAATATGAGTTACAGCAAGCTTCCGTATAAGATCAAACTGGACACTAAAACAGACCTGTTTGGCTTTGGAAGCAGCAAACACTGGGCACTTCTGGCAAATTATATGGACGAATCGCTGTTGCGTAACAAGACTTCCTATGATCTGTCTGGAACGATGGGCATGGTATATCTGAAATCAACCAATGTAGAAGTGATCTTAAATGGCGTATATGCCGGAAATTATCAGCTTGTCGGAAACGTCAGGATCGACAAATCCAGAGTGAATATCCACAACTGGGAAGATACGGCAAGTGATGTGGCAAAAGCGATCGCCAAAAAAGAAAACATCAAAGGCGATGCAAAAGATGCACTGGAAGATTATCTGACTGAGCATCTGGACTGGATCACAAGCGGCAGCGTTACGTATAACGGACAGACTTATCGGATCGAGGATTATTATACAGATCTTCCAAAGAATGAAGACGGCAGCGTGGATGTATCAGGTGGATTTTTGTTTGAACTGGATGCATATTTTGACGAAGAATCCAAATTTTATACCGATAAAAAGCAGCCGATCATGTTTAAAAACCCAGAGTTTGCAAATACGAACACGACCATGTTCAATACAGCAAAAGAGTATATACAGGCAGTGGAAAACAGCTTCAATGCCAGCGATTTCTATACGACTTACCAGGGTGAGAAAAAGCATTATACCGATCTGGTTGATATGGATTCTCTGGTACGCTATCTGTTACTGAATGAGTTTTACTGGAATACGGAGACGATGAAGAAGAGTACTTACATGTACAAAGATCTTGGCGGAAAGCTTTTCATCGGACCGGTATGGGATATGGACTGGACCTCCAACAGCCAGATCAGCGCGGGAGAAACCGGAAATTATCGGGCATGGATGGTAGTGACAAGATCTGCGGAAGCACAGGCAAATTCCTGGTATAAGAGCCTGATCGGGGATCCGTATTTTGTGACAAAGCTTTATGAGTGTTATAAAGAAAACCGTCAGAATTTTGAAGATATCGTAAAAACGGGCGGTATCCTGGATCAGCAGAAAGAGTATCTTCTGGAATCTGGAAATGCCAACTACGAAGCTGGTTATGTAAGAGCACATGTTACCTTTGAAAGTGAAGTGGAACGGTTGCGTACCTTCCTTAAGAATCGTCTGGTCTGGATGGATGAACAGTTTGAAAGTGTGGATACGCTGCTGGCATCTCTTGGAAAATATAAAGCATCCAGTGCTATTTCTGTAAGTGCAGATACCACAAAAGAAAATACCACAACTCTTACGGCACAGACCAGCAACAGCAGTGTAAGAAAGATTGGCTTCTATATCAACGGCGTGCTTCAGGCAACCGTAGATGTGACAAATGGAACCGCCGTATATGACGTACCGGATGGCCTGCTTACAAAAGAAGAAGGTGCAAGGAATACCGTACAGGTACGCGGCATGGATGCATCCGGTAACCTGCTTTCCAATGGCAGCATCAGCAATTATGCAGATTTCACAAAAATAGTGGCAGCCGATGCCTTAAGTGGAACCGTTACCATCAGCGGTGATGCAAAAGTGGGTGCGGTGCTGAGTGCAGAAGTAAAAGACAGCAACAACACCGGAACGCTTTCCTATCAGTGGATGGCAGACGGAACAGCAATCGAAGGTGCAACCGGCGAAACCTATACGGTGACAGAAAATGAAGTTGGCAAAACGATCACGGTTGCAGTAACCAGTTCGATCGAGACGGGTATGCTTGTCAGTGTAGCAACAGCAGCAGTTATAAAAGAAGAACTGAAAAATGACCATCTGATCATCAATCAGGTGTATGGTGGTTGTGCAAATGACGGTACACCGGTAAGCCACAGCTTTATCGAACTTTACAATCCGACCGATGCAGCAATCTCCCTGAATGGTTACAGCATTGGCTATCTGTCAAACGGAAAGAGCAATGCACCGCAGGAAGTAAAACTGGAACTTTCCGGAAATGTACCGGCGCATACATCGTATCTGATCCGCTGCGAGGCGCAGGATGACAGTACGCCGGATCTGATCAAATTTACCGTAAGCAAATATGACCAGGAATGGGTACAGACGATAGATAATAAGAGATATCAGATCACACTTTATAATGGAAACAAGACAGAAGATGCCGTTTCCGTAAATGAAGGAAATGTAGAAGGTGCAGCACTTCCGGCTGATACGATCAGCAAGCAGAAAGCAATCCGCCGCAAAGATTTTGCAGACACGAACAATAACGTGGCAGATTTTGAAGTAGTCAGCTACAAAGATGACGCAGCGGCAGTGACGGAAAAATATCCAAGAAGTCTGGCAGACGGAGCCTGGGGAAATGGTGAGACACCGAAACCGGATCCAGAACCAGACCCGGAACCGGCGGTACTGGGAGGCAGTGTATCCATCCGTGGAAATGCCATTGTCGGGGCAACGCTCTATGCGGACGACGCCGGCATTACAAACAATAACGATAAGAAAACGCTTTCTTATCAGTGGATGGCAGATGACAGTGAACTGTCCGGAGAGACCGGAGCATTTTTATCGGTCGATACGGGTCTGAAAGGAAAGCAGATCTCCGTAAAAGTAACGAGCAGTGTGGAGACAGGAACCCTTACCAGTGAAAAAACAGCAGCCGTTGTGGAAAAAGAAGCACAGACGACGCATCTGATCATCAATCAGGTGTATGGCGGAGGTGGAAAAGGAAAGACACCGGTATCCGCAAGTTTTATTGAACTTTACAATCCGACAGCAGAGGCAGTAGATCTGACAGGATACAGTATTGCGTATACATCAAACGGGAAAAAAGAAAATTATGACCTGACCGGAACAATTGCTTCCCATTGCTCTTATCTGATCGCAGGTGCAGAAGAGGAAACAACAGAGAAAGATCTGGTTTACACTTTGCCAAAAGCAGATACCGTATGGGAGCTTGCAATCAGCAACAAACAATACAGTATAGTACTGAAACAGGGAGAAACACAGATTGATGGTGTCTCCGTCAATGAAGAAGCGGTAGAAGGAAATGCACTGGTAAATCCGGAAGGTGATGAGATCATTTCAAAGAAAAAAGCCATCCGTCGTATCGGATTTGTGGATACCGATGATAATGCAGCCGATTTTGAAGTACTCAATTACAGCAAGATTCCAGCTTCTGTTCTTACACAGGCACATCCAAGAACGAGTGCAGATGGAAGCTGGGGCATGGAAGATGTTGTCGTACCGGTGAAACGTTATACGGTTACCTTTGATGCAGACGGACAAAAAGAGGATGTCTCTGTAAAAGAAGGAGAGAAAGTAAGCGAGAAGGAAGCACCGCAGAAAGACGGCTATACGTTCCTTGGATGGTATCTGGAAAATCAGAAATATGATTTTGAGACACCGGTTACCACAGATATCACGCTTTACGCAAGATGGGAGAAAACAAAAACACCGGAACCAACTCCGACGCCGACACCGACGCAGGATGTGCCTGCGGCACCGGCACTTGTCAGCGTGAAGAGCATTGCAAATAAGAAAAACGTACAGGTGAAGATCCAGGTAAACCCGGTAGCAGGTGCAGAAAGATATCAGGTTTACCGCAGAAAAGGAAACAAGGAAGTTCTGGTAGGAGAGGGTACAGGAACCATCTTTTACGATAACAATCTGATAAGCGGAAAAGTATCTTATTTTGCAAAAGCCGTGAAAGGTGGCAGCGTCAGTGCTGCTGGAGCCGAAAAGAGTATGATACTTCCGAAGGCAACCGCGAAAGTAACGGTCAAAGCAAAAGGGAAAAAGACGGTGACTCTGAAATGGAAGAAAGTAGACGGTGCAACCGGATATCTGGTATACCGTTCCACAAAGAAAAACAGTGGTTACCAGCGTATTGCGAGTCTGAAAAAGGGGACAAAAACCACTTATACAGACAAAAAAGGACTGAAAAAGGGTAAAAAATATTTCTACCGGATCGTAACAGTGAAGAAAAAAGTGTACAGTCCGGCGAAAAAGACAAAAGCAGTAAAAGTAAAATAACAGGAACAAAAGCGTACCGGCATGGTTTTTTCATGCCGGTACTTTTTTGGACATGTCCTGGTGTTTGGTGACATAAGACGGTGAAAAACAGATAAAGTGCAAAGAAAAAATTGAAAAATAACGCTAAGAAACACTTGCCTTTTTATGCTCTTTGGGATATTATTAACACATAAGTGGTGAAAAGTGGTGTATGGTGGTTTGAAATGGGGAAGGATTCCCATACCAGCATCACAGCACGAAAGAAGGTGCGTCATATGTTCATGGGTGAATACAATCATACGGTTGATACCAAAGGCAGACTGATCATCCCTTCCAGATTCAGAGAGGAACTAGGAGAAGAATTTGTAGTTACCAGAGGTTTGGATGGATGTCTATTTGTATTTCCGGACAAAGAATGGCAGACCTTCGAAGAGAAGCTCAAAGCTTTACCACTTACCAATAAGAGCGCAAGGCAGTTCTCGCGTTTTTTTGTTGCGGGAGCTACCCCATGTGAGCTGGACAAGCAGGGGAGAGTTCTCTTGCCACTGGCATTGAGAGAATTTGCTGGTCTTGAAAAAGATGTAGTGCTTACTGGTATGTTAAACAGGATCGAAATATGGAGCAAAACCAAATGGATAGAAAACAATTCCTGCGATGACATGGATGAGATTGCAGAGCAGATGTCAGATTTGGGACTTTGCATATAGCCTGGGGAGGACAATATGGAATTTAAACACAAATCTGTATTACTGAAGGAAACAATAGACGCTTTGCAGATCAGGCCAGACGGCATATACGTAGACGGCACGCTTGGCGGCGGCGGCCATTCTTATGAGATTTGCAGAAGGCTTTCCGAAAAAGGAAGGCTGATCGGCATTGATCAGGATGCGGCTGCAATCGAAGCGGCGAAAGAACGCTTAGGGGAGTTTGGCGATAAAGTAACCATCATCCGCAGCAATTACTGCGATATGGTAAAAGAACTAAAAAACATTGGAATTTCGTCGGTAGATGGAATCATTTTGGATCTCGGGGTATCCTCCTACCAACTGGACACGGCAGAGCGGGGCTTTACTTACCGTGAGGACGCGCCACTTGACATGAGGATGGATCAGCGACAGGATATGACCGCGAAAGATATTGTGAACGGATACAGCGAAATGGAACTGTATCGTATCATCCGTGACTACGGAGAAGAGAAGTTTGCAAAGAATATCGCAAAACACATTGCAAAAGCAAGGCAGCAAAAGGAAATTGAAACAACTGGGGAGTTAATTCAAATCATAAAAGCAGCCATACCTATGAAAGTCCGAGCAGTAGGCGGACACCCGGCCAAAAAGACATTTCAGGCGATACGTATTGAACTGAACAGAGAATTGGAAGTACTTCGGGACTCACTGGATGATATGATTGATTTTTTGAATGATGAAGGCAGGATCTGCGTGATCACATTCCATTCACTGGAAGACCGGATCGTGAAGAACAACTTCAGAAAAAATGAGAATCCCTGTATTTGTCCGAGAGAATTTCCTGTCTGCGTATGCGGCAGGAAATCAAAGGGCATTGTGGTGACAAGAAAGCCGATTGTCCCGGATGAGGAAGAACTGGAATATAATAAAAGGGCGAAAAGTTCCAAGCTTCGCGTGTTTGAAAGACGATGTGAGCCGAAAGCATAAGAAGCTGGAGAACAGAACCAGACAAGATAAAAAAGACAGGAGGAGTCGATATGGCAGACAGAGGTTATCGCAGAAGTGACAATAACAGACAGACAAGCCGGTATGGTTATATTGACGGGAATACCGTTCGAAAACCGCAGACTCGCCCTGTGCCGGAAAGAACAGCAACACAAAGACAGCCGGAACGCAGGAAGAAAGCAGGCGCAAATGTAAGGCGCAGGCGTGTACGTGCATTACAGATGAACTTTGGATATGTAGCATTTTTGGCGGCAGCAGGGATTATGACGCTGTTTTTGTGCGTAAATTATCTTAAGTTACAGTCACAGAATACCATCTTCCGCAATCAGACCGCTTCGCTGGAGAGCCAGCTTGCAGATCTGAAACAGCAGAATGATGCAGCTTATGAGAATGCACTGACATCGGTTGATCTGGATACGATCCGGGATATTGCGATCAATAAACTGGGGATGGTCTATGCCGGCGAAGAACAGGTAAAGACGTACGATGATAAGAGCAGTGACTATGTACGGCAATATGAAGATGTGCCGACAGAATAACTGCAGTCAGCAATTCAGACAGGTGGTATAAGTGGCAGAAAAAAAGAAAAGAAGAAAAAGAAGACATTTTTCAAAACTAATGCGCGGAAAGCTGGTGGGAGTATTCGCATTAGTTTTGTTTGCGTTATTAGTACTAAATTTACGTATTGTATACATTACTGCAAAAAATGGGGACAATTACGCAAAACAGGTATTATCGCAGAAACAGTATGACAGTAGAACAATTCCTTACAAGCGTGGGGAGATCCAGGACCGCAATGGCAATGTGCTTGCCAAAAGCGAAAAAGTATACAATGTGATCCTGGACTGTAAAGCAGTGAACAGCGGAGAAAAGCTGGATCTGGATTATGTAGAACCAACGGTAGATGCACTGGTAAAGACACTTGGAATCGATGAGACACAGCTTCGCACGCTGATCTCTTCGGATGAGACGAAAGACAGCCAGTATCAGATCCTCAAAAAGAAGATCACGTTACAGGATAAGCAGGCATTTGAAGATTATACGGAAGTGGTAGATGGACAGGAATATACCAAAACCGATCTTGCCAGACGACAGTGTGTACAGGGAGTATGGTTTGAAGAAGGTTATATCCGGAATTATCCGATGAAAACACTGGCAAGCAATGTCATTGGTTTCTCCAATGATATCGGGGATGGTATATGCGGATTAGAATCTTATTATACGGATATACTCAGCGGGACCGATGGCAGAGAATTTGGATATCTGGACGAAAATTCGGATCTTCAGCGTACGATCATCGATCCGAAAAACGGAAATACCATTGTTTCTACGATCGATATGAACATTCAGCAGGTAGTAGAGAAATACATTGCAGAATTTGACGAAGAATATGGAAAAGATACGGAGGATGGTAAAGGTGCGCAGAATATCGGTGTGATCGTTGCCAATCCGCAGAATGGTGAGATTTATGCCATGGCGAGCAATCATGGATTTGATCTGACAGATCCGACCGGTTTAAGTGATAAATATACGGATGCACAGATTGCAGCGATGACAGAAGAGGAACATTCGGACGCACTCAATGAAAAATGGTACAATTATTGCGTATCGGAGAGTTTTGAACCGGGTTCTACCTTTAAACCGATCACGGTTGCAGCAGCACTGGAGATCGGTGCAATCACAGAAAATGATTCTTATGTCTGCGATGGTGGTGAATTTGTCACCGATACGGAGATCAAATGTGACAATATTTACGGTCATGGTCAGGAGACTTTAAGTGATGTAATCAAGAATTCCTGTAATGATGGTATGATGCAGATCGGTATGAAAATGGGTATCACACCATTTCTGAAATACCAGCGGCTGTTTAATTTTGGTACGCCGACCGGCATCGATCTGCCGAATGAAAGTGCCGGCGTGCTTTACGACCGGGATACGATGCATGAAGTAGAACTTGCGACCAATACGTTTGGTCAGACGTTCACCTGTACCATGGTGCAGGAACTGGCAGCATTTAATGCGGTAGTAAATGGCGGCTATTACTATCAGCCACACATGGTAAAACAGATTCTGGATGATAATGGCGGCGTGGTAAAGAACATCAATCCGGTTGTTCTGCGTCAGCCGGTTTCAACAAAAAGTGCCGATTTTGTATTAAATGCAATGGAACAGACCGTTCAGGACGGTACCGGAAAAAAAGGAAGGGTTCCTGGATACCGTGTAGCCGGAAAGACGGGTACTGCCGAGAAGATCAATCCGGAGACCGGACTTCGCTGGGAAGGAAAATATCTGGTATCCTTTATCGGATGCGCTCCGGTGGATGATCCGCAGATCGTAGTATATGTCGTTATTGATGAGCCAAACGTCGAAGATCAGTCTACCGGTGGATATTCTATGATCATTTCCAGAAAAATCATGATGGAAGT
This sequence comes from uncultured bacterium, assembly GCA_905214675.1. Classification (GTDB taxonomy): domain Bacteria; phylum Bacillota; class Clostridia; order Lachnospirales; family Lachnospiraceae; genus Hominisplanchenecus. The sequence goes on along the minus strand of CAJMMS010000004.1, from coordinate 21,182 downwards.
TCTTCCGTATCTGAATATTCCGCAGACGGAGGAGATCACAGACGAACTGCTCCAGGAACTGGAACTGACCAGAGAAGATGTGGAAAACGGAAGAAATGCAACTTTGAAGAAAAACAGTTCAGAGACAACGGAGACAGATGAGTATGGGAACGTGATTTCCCAGTCCCAGACACAGGAGACAGACGAGTATGGAAACGTGATCTCCCAGTCCCAGACACAGGAAACAGATGAATATGGAAATGTCACCAGGAGTGACAGTACGACGACACAACAGACAACGGCGATCGAGGACCAGGGTGGTGTGTCCAATCCGAACGTTCCGGCACCGCCGCAGGATAATGGAACAAGTACCGATACCACCGTTTCTGGTGGCGTAACCAGTGAGCAACTGGATCTGGAAGGATATTGATCAGGAAAAGGTTTTAACCCCGCAGAAGCCGCTATATAATAGCAGAGAGAGCTTTTGTGGGGTTTTTTACGTGAAAGTTAAGACATTTCACCGCAGGAAGGTTGTGACGGTTTTTCTTTTCTGCATGGCGGCTATGCTGGTGCTTGTCGTACGTCTTGGTTATCTGATGCTCGTACAGTCAGAGTATTACAGTGAGAAAGCACAGGATCTGCATGAAAGAGAAAGAAGTATTAAGGCGGCACGTGGGAAGATTCTGGACTGTAATGGAAAAGTTCTTGCAGATAACCGGACAGTATGTACCATTTCAGTGATCCACAGTCAGATAAAGGAACCGGAGCGTGTGGCGCAGGTTCTTGCAAAGGAACTGGAAATGGATATAGAAACAGTAAGAAAAAGGGTTGAAAAAGTTAGTTCGATCGAACGAATCCGCACCAATGTAGAAAAGACGACTGGTGATAAGATACGGGAGTATGCGCTGGAAGGTGTAAAGGTCGATGAAGATTACAAACGGAATTATCCTTATGGAGAACTGGCATCCAAAGTGCTTGGGTTTACCGGAAGTGACAATCAGGGAATTGTCGGACTGGAAGTAAAATATGAGTCTGTATTAAAAGGGACAGATGGACAGATACTGACTATGACGGATGCAAGAGGTGTGGAACTTGAAAAAGAGGGCGAAGGCAGAAAAGAGCCGGTATCAGGGAAAAATCTGGTGCTGAGCCTTGATGTGAATCTGCAGGAATATGCACAACAGGCAGCTTATAAGGCACTGGAGCAGAAACAGGCGGACAGCGTTTCTATTATCCTGATGCGCCCAAAGACGGGAGAAATCCTGGCAATGGTCAATGTGCCGGAATTTGATCTCAATGATCCGTTTACACTGCCGCAGGGAACGGATGGCATGAGCGGAAAAGAAATACAGGATGCGCGTAACCGGATGTGGAGAAATGGCTGTATTAATGATACTTACGAGCCAGGCTCCACTTTTAAGATCATTACTGCGTCAGCGGCACTGGAGGAAGGTGTGGTAAAAACAACGGATACGTTCAACTGTCCGGGTTTTCGCATTGTAGATGACCGCAGGATACGCTGCCACAAGACAACCGGGCATGGAAGCGAAAGCTTTGTACAGGGAGTGATGAATTCCTGTAATCCGGTTTTTATTGACGTGGGGCAGCGGCTTGGAACGGATGTTTTCTATAAATATTTCCGGCAGTTTGCCCTGCTTGAAAAAACCGGGATCGACCTGCCGGGGGAAGCAGGAACCATTATGCACCAGAAAAAAGACATCGGTCCGGTAGAACTGGCAACGATATCGTTTGGCCAGTCGTTTCAGATCACACCGATCCGTCTGGCGGCAACCGTGTGTTCCCTGATCAATGGCGGTCATCTGATCACTCCGCATTTTGGGGTGGAAGTAAGGGAGGATGACGGGACTTTGCTTGGAACGTTTGCCTACCAGCAGGAAAGACAGATTGTATCAGAAGAAGTTTCGGCAACTATGCGAGATATTCTGGAAAAAGTAGTATCTGAGGGTGGAGGGAAAAAAGCCTGTATAGAAGGTTATCATATTGGAGGAAAAACAGCGACCTCGGAAACACTGCCAAGAAGTGCAAATAAATATATTTCTTCCTTCCTGGGGTTTGTGCCGGCAGAAGATCCGCAGGTTCTCGGACTGTGCATCATCAACAATCCACAGGGAGTTTATTATGGAGGAACGATCTGTGCTCCGGTTATGCGGGAAATTTTTGAAAATATCCTTCCATATCTAGGAGTGGAAAAAGAAACAACAGAGACATCTGCTGATATTCAGGCATAATACATCCGATGGGAGGTGACTGAAAACGATAAAAAGGTTGCGAAAAAAGAGGAAAAGTTTTATACTGGCATAGATAAAAACGTGGTATACGGTATTAGGAGGTAAATATGAAAATAAGTACAGACGTGATCCTTGCATTGTTTGTATCGTTTGCAATCAGTGTATTTTTGAGTCCGATCATTATTCCATTTCTGAAAAAGCTGAAAATCGGACAGACAGAGCGGACGGAAGGGGTACAGTCCCATCTGGAAAAGGCAGGTACACCAACGATGGGAGGTCTGATCATCCTGATCAGTGTACTTGTGACTTCACTTTTCTTTCTTCGCAAATTTCCGAACATTGTTCCGGTTCTGTTTCTGACACTGGGATTTGGACTGATCGGATTTCTGGATGATTATCTGAAAGTAGTACTGAGAAGATCCGATGGTCTGCTGCCGAAGCAGAAAATGCTGGGCCAGATCATTGTGACCAGTATTTTTCTTGCCTATATTCTGATCGTGGATAAAAGCTTTCTGACAATGCGTATTCCATTCAGCGATCAGTACTTTGACTGTAAATGGATTACGATACCGCTTGTCTACCTTGCTGTGATCGGTACGGTAAATGGTGTCAATTTTACGGATGGACTGGACGGACTGGCAACTGGAGTTACAACGATCGTTGCTGTCTTTTTTACGGTGGTTTCCATCGGACTTGGCGGCGGAATTGAGCCGATCACGGCAGCTGTGACCGGAGCTTTGCTTGGATTTCTGCTCTTTAATGTATATCCGGCACAGGTGTTCATGGGGGATACCGGATCACTGGCACTGGGCGGTTTTGTGGCAGGAGCAGCGTATGTGATGAAAATGCCGTGGATCATCCTGATCGTTGGGCTGATCTATCTGGTAGAAGTCCTTTCTGTTATGATCCAGGTGACGTATTTCAAAAAAACAGGTGGCAAACGTATTTTTAAAATGGCACCGATCCATCATCATTTTGAACTTTGCGGATGGTCGGAGACCAGAGTTGTGGCAGTATTTACCGTGATCACAGCACTGCTCTGCCTGCTGGCACTGGTGCTGGTATCCTGACGGGGTATGAAGATAAGGAGGAAAAACATGGATTGGAAAGATAAAAAAGTTCTGGTATTTGGCAGCGGGATCAGTGGAATCGGCGCCTGTGAACTTTTAGAGCGAAATGGTGCAAACGTTATTTTATTTGACGGCAATCAAAATTTAAAAGAAGAAGAGGTACGCAGAAAACTTCCGGAAGGAAGTAAGGCACAGATCGTGCTGGGAGAACTTTCAAAGGAAGTTCTGGAAAGCATTTCACTTGCCGTTTTAAGTCCGGGTGTGCCGACAGATCTTCCGGTTGTGTGCAGGATGAAAGAAGCCGGCATCCGTATCTGGGGAGAAGTGGAACTGGCATATGAGAATGGAAAAGGCGATGTACTTGCCATCACCGGAACAAACGGAAAAACGACGACTACAAGTCTGCTGGGTGAGATTATGAAATGCTGGAAGGACAGTGTTTTTGTAGTTGGAAATATCGGTAATCCGTATACAGAAGCTGTGGCTGATATGACAGAGGAAAGCGTGACGGTGGCAGAGATCAGCAGTTTCCAGCTTGAGACGATCGATCAGTTCCGGCCGAAAGTGAGTGCGATCTTAAATATTACACCGGATCATCTGAACCGTCATCATACGATGGAGGAATACATAAGGGTAAAGGAACTGATCACCAGAAATCAGACACAGTCCGATACCTGCATCCTGAATTATGAAGATCCGGTTCTTCGCAAATTCGGGGAAACCTTAAAAACCAGGGTATTATTTTTCAGCAGTGCGCGTAAACTGGAAAGAGGACTGTATCTGGAAGATGAAACGATCTGGTATGCAGATGCAGAACAGCGTTTTCCAATCTGCAAGGTCTGTGAACTGAACATTGTTGGAACACACAATTATGAAAATGTAATGGCAGCAGCCGGTATGGCGCTGGCATATGGAGTTCCGCTGGAAAAAATCCAGGAAGCGGTAAAAGCCTTTCAGGCGGTGGAACACAGAATTGAATTTGTGACAGAAAAAAAAGGAGTGGTCTACTACAACGACTCCAAAGGAACAAATCCGGACGCAGCGATCAAAGGAATCCAGGCGATGTCCAGACCAACGTTTCTGATCGGAGGCGGTTATGATAAAGGTTCGGACTATACCGAATGGATCCAGGCATTTGATGGAAAGGTAAAAGCACTGGTACTGCTTGGTGCAACGAAAGAGAAGATTGCACAGACCGCGAAGAAATGCGGTTTTGACCAGATCATCATGACAGAAAGCCTGGAGGAAGCAGTAAAGGTCTGTGCAGATCACGCAGAGCCTGGAGATGCGGTACTGCTCTCACCGGCATGTGCAAGCTGGGATATGTTCCCAAGCTATGAAGTACGCGGAAGAAGATTTAAAGAACTGGTAAACAGTCTGTAATTTTCTGATAGGATGCTTGCAGGGGGGAGGCTATGAGCCTGAAAAGGGGCAGACAGGATCCGGCACTTATCATACTTGTGGTGATTCTGGTCGGATTTGGTCTGATAACACTTTACAGTGTAGGTGCATACAATGGAGAAGTACGTTTCGGGGATGCCTTTTATTATATGAAAAAGCAGTTCTTTGCAGCGGCACTGGGATTTCTTGCCATGTATCTGATCGGATGTATGGATTATCACAAATTTGAAAAGTATGCAGTAGCAGCATATATTCTTTCTCTGCTGCTTTCCGGACTTGTGCTTGTGGCAGGAAGTTCCTATAACGGCTCCAGGAGATGGCTTTCACTTGGACCTTTATCGTTTCAGCCGTCGGAATTTGCCAAACTTGCAGTCATTCTTTTTCTGGCAGACAAGGTCAGTCGTCAGAAGAAAAAACGCGGCAGTTTTTTTAATCTTGTGATGGTGATCGGTATGGTTCTGCCAATTGTGGCACTGGTGGGAACCAACAATCTCAGTACAGCCGTTATCATTCTGGGAATTGCTGTTATTGTAGTATTTGTTTCTGATAAAAGATATCTGCAATTTGTATGGATGGGGGGCATTGGTGCCGGTGTGGTAGCCGTATTTCTGGGAATGGAATCTTATCGCCTGGAACGGCTTGCAATCTGGAGAAACCCGGAGGCCTATGAAAAAGGATATCAGACAATACAGGGGTTGTATGCGATCGGTTCCGGCGGTCTGTTTGGGAAAGGGCTTGGAGAAAGTGTCCAGAAACTTGGTTTTGTGCCAGAAGCGCAGAATGATATGATTTTTTCCATCATCTGCGAAGAACTGGGGTTTGCAGGTGCATTGCTTTTGATGCTGGTGTTTTTTATCCTGATCTGGCGGTTTATGGTGACCGCCGTTCATGCACCGGATCTGTTTGGGACACTGATCGCAGCCGGAGCAATGGGGCATATTGCGATCCAGGTGATTTTAAATATTGCAGTTGTGACAAACACGATTCCAAATACCGGGATCACACTTCCGTTTATCAGCTATGGAGGAACTTCGATTTTGTTTCTGTTATCGGAAATGGGGCTGGTTTTATCGGTCAGCCGGTGGCAAACAGAGAAAAAATACATATGATACATCAGAGAGAAGTTTCCAGATTGCCGGAACGGAGGAGTTTTGTTGGAATGCTTTGAAATATCAGGAGGAACACCTCTGTGTGGAAGTGTCACGCTTCAGGGATCCAAAAATGCAGCCCTGCCTGTACTGGCAGCCTGTCTGCTGCATCGGGGAAAAACGGTGCTTCATAACGTTCCGGATATCCGGGATACTGCGGTGATGCTGCAGATCATGGAACAACTGGGATGTGAGATTGAAAAAAAAGGCAGAACGCTGATCATAGATGCAAAAGAGGCAAAGCAGTTTCAGGTAGATGCCGCTCTTGGGAGGCAGATGCGTTCGACGATCCTTCTGCTTGGCGCGCTGCTTGGCAGAAATCAAAAGGCAGTGCTTCCGTTTCCGGGCGGCTGTATCATCGGGATGCGTCCGATCGACATTCATATCACAGCGATGCAGAAGTTTGGAGCGGTATTTGAAGAACAGGACGGTATGCTTCTGGCAGAGGCGGGCAGGTGGGATGCCCAAACCATACTTCTGAGATTTCCAAGTGTGGGCGCAACGGAAAATGCTATTCTGGCGGCGGTATATGCGAAAGGGCTAACCTGTATCCAGAACTGTGCCAGAGAGCCGGAGATTGCAGAATTATGCTGTTTTCTGAAAGAAAAAGGGGCAAAGATCCAAGGGGAAGGAACATCCTGCATCTGGATCAGAGGTGTAGATGTTTTGCAGGACAGTACGTATACGCTGATGCCGGACCGGATCGTGGCAGGGACGTATCTGATCGCAGGAGCGGCAACAAGAGGAAAGATCACGCTGCATGGAATACAGATGCACAACATGGAAGCAGTGGCGGAACTGCTCCGGCAGATGGGAGCAGCGATTGTCTGCGAAAAGGATACCTGCTATCTGGACGGAAGGAAAGCGGTACGTCCTCTGGAATGTGTGTGTACGGATACGTATCCTGGATTTCCAACGGATCTGCAGTCCCAGCTTATGGCGGCACTTTGCATTGCCGAAGGAAAAAGCCGCATAAAAGAGCAGATTTTTGAAGAAAGATTCCGGATCGCTGCCTGGCTGAACCGGATGGGGGCAAAAGTTGTGACAGATGGAAGAGAGGCTGTCATACATGGGGTGAAACGTTTGCAGGGAATGACTGTGGAAGCACAGGAACTGCGTGGAGGTGCGGCGCTGGTGCTCGCTGGTCTGATCGCAGAAGGAAAAACACAGGTGTATGGAAGTTCTTTTATCGAAAGAGGATATGAGGATCTTGCAGGTGATTTGAGATTACTTGGAGCGGTTGTTTCCAGAAAAACGACAGAAAGGTGAAACGGTGAAGGAAGTAAGAAAGCGCAGAAGAAAAAAAGGAAAAAAGATAGCAGTATTGCTGTTTATCCTGCTGATCGCCGGTCTTGTGACTGTTTTTGGACTGTTTCGGGTGCAAAAACTGAAGATATCCGGCAATGAGCAGTATAAGGCAAAAACGATACAGGAGGCCATTTTTAAAGATGGTCTCTGCAAAAACTCGCTTTATCTGATCTGGAAATTTCAGGATCAGGAAAAAGTGACACAGGATCTGCCGTTTTTAAGTGGTGCAACGGCCAGGCTGCTCTCACCGTTTGAAGTACAGATTACGGTGTATGAAAAGAAGCAGATCGGGTATCTTTTAAATCAGGGCAGTTATGTCTATTTTGACAAAGACGGCATGGTGGTAGATATTTCAGATCAGGTGCAGGACCAGGTTCCACTGATCACCGGACTGGATGTAGAAAAAGCAGAACTGTATCAGCAGCTTCCGGTCAAAGACGCAGGGCTTTACAATACGATCGTCACACTTACAAAAACACTCAACAAAAATGGAATCGTTCCGGAGGAGATCCGTTTTAATACCAGAAATACGATCACACTGATTTTTGAGAAGATCAATGTGAATCTTGGTACGGACAGCGACCTGGAGGATAAGATTTCTGCACTGACTTCCATTCTGGAGCAGCTTGACGGGAAAAAAGGAACCCTGTATATGGAGTCATATTCCGAAAACAGCGGACAGGTGACATTTAAAAACGAAGGCGGTGACACAGAGGATCTGGCATCGGGAAGCAGCAGTGAGACAGAGGAGACGGAAAAAGAGACGCAGGAAGGCGGCGGAAGAGCATATTCCGAATCAGATGGTACGTTTTCAACGGATGCAGATGGAAATAAGACCTATACGGATGCAGCGGGTGTCACCACAACACAGTGTGAGGAATACAATTATACTGATGAATATGGCAACGTGATCACAGATGGTTATGGATATATTGACCCGTATACCGGCTCTTATATCAATTAAACACAGAAAAGTTGGAAAAATTGCACAGTCAGAGTACGGTGAAAACAGGTGAATCTATCTTTTTAATAAGAAAATGTAAAATTGACTTGATTATTTGGAAAAATAACTATATTATAGAAGAATAGAGATGCATATGCGAAGGAGGAAATACCCTTGTTAGAAATTATGACGAACGAAGCGGAGTCTGCTGCGAAGATCATCGTGATCGGTGTAGGTGGAGCAGGCAATAACGCTGTGAATAGAATGGTTGATGAAGCGATTGCAGGTGTAGAGTTTATTGGTGTCAATACAGATAAGCAGGCACTTCAGCTTTGCAAAGCACCAAATACAATTCAGATTGGTGAAAAAGTAACAAAAGGACTGGGTGCAGGTGCACAGCCGGAGGTTGGCCGTCAGGCAGCAGAGGAAAGTTCGGAAGAACTCAGACAGGCTATGCAGGGTGCAGATATGGTCTTTGTCACCTGTGGTATGGGTGGCGGAACCGGAACTGGTGCTTCTCCGGTAGTGGCAGGTATTGCAAAGGAGATGGGCATCCTGACCGTTGGTGTCGTTACCAAACCGTTCCGTTTTGAGTCCAGAACACGTATGAACAATGCTCTGACAGGCATTGAGAATCTGAAGAAAAACGTAGATACACTGATTGTAATCCCAAATGATAAGCTGCTTGAGATTGTAGACCGCCGTACAACCATGCCGGAAGCACTCAAGAAAGCAGACGAAGTCCTTCAGCAGGCGGTTCAGGGTATTACAGACCTGATCAATCTGCCGGCACTGATCAACCTCGATTTTGCCGATGTTCAGACTGTTATGACAGACAAGGGTATCGCACATATCGGTATCGGACATGCAAAAGGAGACGACAAAGCACTGGAAGCTGTCAAACAGGCAGTGGAAAGCCCGCTTCTGGAGACTACGATCGAAGGCGCATCCCATGTTATCATCAATATTTCCGGAGATATCTCCCTTATGGATGCCAACGATGCAGCCAGCTACGTACAGGAGCTTGCTGGTGATGATGCAAATATTATCTTTGGTGCAATGTATGATGATACTTACACAGATGAAGCAAGCATTACTGTTATTGCTACCGGTCTGGATTCATCTACCGCAACACAGCCGGCAGTAAACAGCAGAAAAGTAGGTCAGGATTTCACAAGAACAGAACAGCCATCGAATGGAAGTCTGTTCCAGAGAACCGTTGGAAATGCAATGCAGGGTAGCAGAGTACAGAATACACAGAGTACTGGCAAGCTGCGTACACCATCCAGCAATGTTCAGGAAAGAGATATCCAGATTCCAGATTTCTTAAGAAGAAGATAACAGAAAGTAGTGATAAAGATACCGGACAAAACTGTCCGGTATTTTTTGCTTTACAGGAAATCTTTGTTCTAAAAATGGTTTTATGCTCTGATTCAGGACTGATGAAAATAATGTTCTTTGATCGGCCCGACTGGCATTTCTTTTCCGGTCCAGAGACGGAATGCTTCCGCGCCCTGAAAGAGCAGCATATAAAGACCGTTAAAAGTAGCACATCCGTTTGCAGCAGCCATCTGGAGCAGACGGGTCTGTTTTGGATTGTAAATGATATCGGATACGATCAGATCCGGGCGAAGCAGGGAGGCATCATTTACCGGGCAGAGATCTTCATGCGGTGCCATGCCAAGAGAAGTTGCATTGGTGAGGATAGCACTTGTCTTTAGGGCATGCTGCATGGCAGTTTCATCGGCAAGGTCCGAAACAGTGGCAATACAGGAAGTTTTTGCATTGATCGTATCGGCAAGTTTTAAGGCGCGCTCCCAGGAACGCCCTTTGCGGTTGAAAATATGTAAGGCAGATACCCCGTCCAGTGCAGCCTGTACGGCAATGGCAGTTGCTGCACCGCCGGCGCCAAGAAGCGTCATTTCTTTGCCAATGATGTCATGGCCTGCTTCTTTAACAGCCTGCATATAACCAATACCATCGGTATTATGACCGACCAGCCTGCCATTTTCATTTACTACTGTATTGACAGCACCGATCATGCGGGCAGCGTCCGAAAGATCATCGATCAGTTCACAGATTTTTGTTTTATCCGGCATTGTACAGTTAAAACCGGCAATGTCCATGCAGCGGAGACCTTTTACAGTGTCGGCAAGCTGTTCTTCTGGAACGTCAAAGCAAAGATAGATGTAATTCAGACCAAGAAGCTGGAAAGCTTCGTTGTGCATCAGCGGGGAGATGCTGTGAGCAACGGGACTTCCTAAAAGCCCGGTCAGCCTGGTATGCCCGTCGATCACAGGAAAGGTGCGGGATGTTGTATCGTTCATAAAATCACCTCATTCAGAATTTATTTTCAGTTTCATGGTACGAAATGTCAGGCTATCTGTCAAGTGCTGGACTTCAAAACAGAAATATAGTATACTGATGCCAGGCTTACTTTGTAACGGAGCAGTTCGCAGATATCTTGCGGATCGATAAAAGCGAGAAGGTATGGGAGGAAAAAGAATGAGTAAAACAGTAACGGCGGGAAATCTGGTCATCGGAGAAGGCAGACCGAAGATCTGTATTCCGGTTATGGGGACCAGTCTTGAGGAACTGAAAGACGCGGCAAAAGCGGCAGTCGCTGCACATCCGGATCTGGTCGAATGGAGAGCAGATTATTTTTCTGATATAGAAAAAGAGGAAGTAAGGGCAGAAGCATTTACAATGTTAAAGCAGGTGTTAGGAGAGATCCCGCTGCTTTTTACGATACGTACAGCAAGAGAAGGCGGAGAGGCTGATCTTACAGCAGAAAGGTATTTCCAGGTGATGTCAGATGTCATAAAATCTGCAGATATGGAACTGGTAGATGTGGAGATCTCACATGGGGATGACATTGCATTCATGCTGATCTCAATGGCACATGAGCGGAATATCCGGGTGATCGCCTCCAGTCATGATTTCCAAAAAACTCCGAAAAAAGAGCAGATCATCATGCTGCTGTGTAAAATGCAGGAACTGGAGGCAGACATTCCAAAGGTTGCAGTAATGCCACAGACAGAGCGGGATGTTCTGACTTTACTGGATGCAACACTGAGCATGAAAGAACTTCATGGAGATACCCCGGTTGTTACCATGTCGATGGGAAAGACGGGAATGGTATCCAGAATGGCAGGAGAAATCTTTGGGTCCGCGATTACATTTGGAACGGCCGGCGCAGCATCCGCGCCAGGACAGATGGATGCCGGGGCATTAAGAAAGGTATTAGAGCTTCTTAAAGTCGAGTGATGTCGATGAAAAATATCATACAGAGTCGTGCTTTTGACAAAATCTGCACCCCTTGTCACCTATAATGGACAGTGCTTAAGCAGCACTCCATGCAGGAGACAGGGGGTGTTTTGTGTACTATGAAATTTATCTGGATTTCTATTTTTTAGAAAATTTATTTACGGACTGTACGATGCTGATACTTACTGCCGTACTGATGAAGGAAACCTGGAAAAGGAAACGGATTTTCCTGGCGGGACTTGTGGAGAGCACAATTTCCTGCATATGGCTTCTGTTTCCGGTAAAATATCCAGCCGTGATATGGAGTTGTCAGATTTTTGACGTGTTTCTGATGATACGCATAGGATTTGGAAAAAAGCACTGGAAAGATATGATTTCTGGCATGATGCTGTTTTATCTTGGCAGTTTCAGTTTTGCGGGAGCTGTATCAGCGATGGAGCAGATTCTGAAAATACCGTTGTTTATCCTGAAAGCTGTCATGTTTCTGGTCTTATGGAGCCTGTTGCAGCTTTATATAAGGGAAAAAGGCAGAAGAGAAAGAATTTGTGAGGCAGAAATTTTCTGGCGGGGGAAAAGCAGGAAAGTAAAGGCACTTTATGATACGGGAAACCGTTTGCAGGATCCTTATAAAAAACGTCCGGTAAATATCATAGAATACGATGCAGTAAAAGAATTGCTGACTGGAGAGGAGAAGCTGTTTCTGATTCCATACCGGACGGTGAGTGGAAGCGGAAATCTGTTTCAGGCAATGATATTTGAACGTATGCAGGTTGGCAAAGGGAAAGAAACAAAGATTTATGAACATCCGGTGATGGCGCTGGCAAAAGAAAAGCTGAGCAGTGATGACAGTTATCAGATGATACTGCACCCGGATAACCGGAAAAATCAGGAGGAGAAGAATTATGTTTAAAATAGCAGCCCCACAGAAATTTCAGTTCAAGATGGCAAGAGGATGGCAGAATGTATGGTTCCAGAGAACAAACGAAGTGCATTATATCGGAGGCAGTGATGTACTGCCGGCACCGCTTAGTGCGCAGGAAGAAGCAAGGATGCTGGAGAATCTTGAACAGGAATCGGAAACACAGGAAGAAGCAAAAAGAATACTGATCGAGCACAATCTGAGACTGGTGGTTTACATAGCGAAAAAATTTGATAATACAGGCGTTGGCGTGGAAGATCTGATCTCCATAGGAACGATCGGGCTGATCAAGGCGATCAATACCTTTAATACCGGCAAAAACATCAAACTGGCGACGTACGCTTCAAGATGCATCGAAAATGAGATCCTGATGTATCTTCGCAGAAACAGTAAGACCAGAATGGAAGTCTCGATCGATGAGCCGCTGAATGTGGACTGGGATGGAAATGAACTGCTGCTGTCGGATATTTTGGGAACCGATGAGGATGTGATCTACCGCGATATGGAGACGGAAGTAGAATATAAACTGCTGTTCCGTGCGATTGCAAAACTTTCTGACAGGGAGCAGACGATCGTCAATCTGCGCTATGGTTTGAACAGAGGTGACGGAAAAGAAAAGACACAGAAAGAAGTGGCAGATATCCTCGGCATTTCGCAGTCTTATATCTCAAGACTGGAGAAAAAGATCATGAAACGTCTGAAAAGAGAAATGATACGATACGAGCAGTGACAAAAAACTTGCTTTATAGAAAATGATAGACTATAATAAATTGCGGAATAACAGAAGAAAAGTTGTAATTGTTTGATGGAAACCACGGAAAGGAAATCAGATGAACGAGAATTTGCATATTCAGAGAGAAATGGATGACAAACCAGGCGAGGAATGTGGTGTATTCGGCATCTATGATTTTGACGGGAACGATATTGCACAGACCATATATTATGGTCTGTTTGCTTTACAGCACCGAGGACAGGAGAGCTGTGGTATCGCCGTCAGTGATACGGAAGGACCAAAAGGGAAAGTGGATTCCTGCAAGGGAATGGGACTTGTAAATGAAGTGTTTGATGCAGAAAAACTGGAGAATCTTCATGGAAACATCGGTGTCGGCCATGTGCGTTATTCTACGGCGGGAGCCAGCACAAGAGAGAATGCACAGCCTCTGGTACTGAATTATATCAAAGGCACACTTGCACTTGCACACAATGGAAACCTGATCAATGCCCCGGAGCTGCGGGAAGAGCTGGCATATGGCGGAGCGATTTTTCAGACGACCATTGACTCCGAGGTGATCGCATATCACATCGCGAGAGAACGTGTCAGAAGCAAGACGGCAGAAGAGGCAGTTGCCCGTGCCATGCAGAAGATCAAAGGAGCCTATTCTCTTGTGATCATGTCTCCGAGAAAACTGATGGGAGCAAGAGATCCGCAGGGGTTCCGCCCACTGTGCATCGGCAAAAGGGGAAATGCCTATGTACTTGCGAGTGAAACCTGTGCACTGGATACGATCGGGGCAGAGTTTGTAAGGGATGTACTGCCGGGTGAGATCGTTACGATCACACAGGAAGGCATCAAATCTGACACGCGTCTGTGCCAAAAGCAGCAGACGGCACACTGCGTGTTTGAGTACATTTACTTTGCAAGACCGGACAGTGTGATCGACGGTGTGAGCGTCTATCATTCCAGACTGATGGCAGGAAGGTATCTGGCGATGGATTCACCGGTGGATGCGGATATCGTGGTTGGTGTCCCGGAATCCGGAAATGCAGCAGCACTTGGATATTCCCTTCAGTCCGGCATTCCGTACGGTACTGCTTTTGTGAAAAACGGCTATGTCGGCCGTACCTTTATCAAACCGAAGCAGAGCAGCCGTGAGTCCAGCGTCCGGGTCAAACTGAATGTACTGCGTGAAGCAGTAGAAGGCAAGCGAGTGATCATGATCGATGATTCGATCGTCCGTGGAACAACCAGTGACCGCATTGTGCACATGCTGCGTGAGGCAGGAGCCAAAGAAGTGCATATGCGTGTCAGTTCACCGCCATTTTTATGGCCATGTTACTTCGGCACGGATGTACCTGCAAGAGAGCAGTTGATTGCATACAACCGTACCGTAGAAGAGATCAGACAGGTGATCGGAGCAGACAGTCTTGGATATCTGGACTGCAGTCGCCTGCGTCAGATGGCAGGAGATCTGCCGATCTGCACCGGATGTTTTACCGGAAACTATCCGCTGGATCCGCCGACGGAGGATATCAGAGGAGAATTCGAACAGTAAGATACAGGAGGAAAATATGAGTACAGACAGATACGTAAGCCCATTATCAGAGCGTTATGCAAGCAAGGAAATGCAGTACATTTTTTCACCGGATATGAAATTCCGTACCTGGAGAAAACTCTGGATCGCACTTGCCGAGACAGAAAAAGAGCTTGGATTGAACATTACAGACGAGCAGATTGAGGAACTGAAAGCACATGCAGAGGAGATCAACTATGATGTGGCAAAAGAAAGAGAACGTCTTGTACGCCACGACGTTATGTCCCATGTGTATGCATACGGCGTACAGTGCCCGAAAGCAAAAGGTATCATCCATCTGGGAGCAACCTCCTGCTACGTTGGTGACAACACCGACATTATCGTGATGACAGAAGCACTGAAGCTGGTGAAAAAGAAACTGGTCAATGTGCTGGCAGAGCTGGCAAAATTTGCGGATGAATACAAAAACCAGCCGACCCTGGCATTCACCCATTTCCAGCCGGCACAGCCGACAACCGTCGGAAAACGTGCAACACTTTGGATGCAGGAATTCTGTCTGGACCTCGAAGATCTGGACTATGTACTTGGCAGCATGAAACTGCTCGGTTCCAAAGGAACAACCGGAACACAGGCAAGCTTTCTGGAGCTGTTTGACGGAGATCACGAGACCATCGACAAGATCGATCCGATGATCGCGAAGAAGATGGGATTCAAAGAGTGCTATCCGGTATCCGGCCAGACCTACTCAAGAAAAGTCGATACCAGAGTGATCAATGTACTGGCAGGTATTGCTGCAAGTGCACACAAATTCTCCAACGATATCCGTCTGCTTCAGCACTTAAAAGAAGTAGAAGAACCGTTTGAAAAGACACAGATCGGATCTTCCGCCATGGCTTACAAACGTAACCCGATGAGAAGCGAGCGTATCGCATCTCTTTCCCGTTATGTGATGGTAGATGCACTGAATCCGGCGATCACATCCGCTACGCAGTGGTTTGAGAGAACCCTGGATGATTCTGCCAACAAGAGACTTTCCATTCCAGAAGGATTTCTGGCGATCGACGGTATCCTGGATCTGTGCCTGAACGTGGTAGACGGTCTGGTCGTATATCCGAAAGTCATCGAAAAACATATGATGGCAGAACTGCCGTTCATGGCAACCGAGAACATTATGATGGATGCCGTAAAAGCAGGCGGAGACCGTCAGGAACTGCATGAGCGTATCCGTGTACTTTCCATGGAAGCAGGCAAACATGTCAAAGAAGAAGGAAAAGAAAACAACCTTCTGGAGCTGATCGCAGCAGACCCGGCATTCAACATGACACTGGAAGAACTGCAGAAGAGCATGGAGCCGTCCAGATATGTCGGTCGTGCACCAAGACAGGTAGACAACTTCCTGAAAAACGTGGTAAATCCGATCCTGGAAGAGAACAAAGAACTGCTGGGCGTAAAAGCAGAGATTCTGGTTTAACAGATTCGCATTTAAATGGAAGGATTCTTTTATTAGAAAAAGGATATGGTTTCCGAAATGGATTCCATATCCTTTTTGCTTTTTGATAAAGTGATGTGGATGTCAAAAGTCCCCAACTATGATGCCTGCGGATTGTTCCGTGCGTTGCACTCCCACAATCCTCTCCAGTATTCGCATATCGTGGGATTATCATCCCACTTTTATGCTCATATCGGGGCGGGTCCCAAGGTCTTTCATCCACCTATGAGCAAGCTCATGTGGATTTAGACCTTTTGACCCTGGCATCATAAAGTATCTTCAGACAGCTCTGATCTTGCTGATTTAGTTGTCCTCCAGAGTTCCCTCTGTGCTGTAAACCTGACGTTTCTTTGCCATCTCATCGCTTGCCAGGTATTCATCGTAGGAAGTGATCTTATCGATCAGCTTGCCGTTTGGCAGGATTTCCATGATACGGTTTGCCGTTGTCTGCACGATCTGATGGTCGTGGGAAGCAAACAGGATCACACCCGGGAATTTGATCATACCGTTGTTCAGAGCGGTGATAGATTCCATATCCAGGTGGTTGGTCGGCTCGTCAAAGATCAGGATGTTTGCACCGGAGATCATCATCTTGGAGAGCAGGCAGCGGACTTTTTCACCACCAGAGAGTACGCGGACCTGTTTCACACCGTCATCACCGGCAAAGAGCATACGTCCGAGGAAGCCGCGTACATAAGTTGCATCTTTGATCTCGGAGAACTGTGTCAGCCAGTCTACGATCGTCAGATCGTTGTCAAATTCTTTGGTGCTGTCCTTTGGAAAGTAAGCCTGAGATGTGGTGACACCCCATTTGAAAGAACCCTCATCCGGTTCCATCTCGCCCATCAGGATCTTGAAGAATACCGTTTTTGCAAGTTCATTGCCGCCGACAAAAGCGACTTTGTCATTTCTTCCCAGCGTGAAAGAAATATCATCGAGTACTTTTACGCCGTCGATGGTCTTGGAGAGATTTTCCACCATCAGTACCTCATTACCGATCTCACGTTCCGGACGGAAATCGATGTACGGATATTTACGGCTGGAAGGACGGATCTCGTCGAGCTGGATCTTTTCCAGAGCACGTTTTCTGGAAGTAGCCTGTTTGGATTTGGAAGCGTTTGCACTGAATCTGGAGATAAAGTCCTGTAATTCCTTGATCTTTTCTTCCTTCTTCTTGTTTGCTTCTTTCATCTGACGGATCATCAACTGGCTGGATTCGTACCAGAAGTCATAGTTACCGGCATAAAGCTGGATCTTGCCGTAGTCGATATCTGCGGTGTGGGTGCAGACCTTATTCAGAAAATAACGGTCATGGGATACCACGATAACAGTATTTTCAAAGTTGATCAGGAATTCTTCCAGCCATTCGATCGCACCGAGATCCAAATGGTTGGTCGGCTCGTCGAGCAGCAGGATATCCGGATTGCCGAACAGGGCTCTTGCAAGCAGGACTTTGACCTTTTCGTTGCCGTTTAAGTCACCCATCAGGGTATAATGCAGATCCGGTTCGATGCCAAGACCGTTTAACAGTGTGGCTGCATCAGATTCCGCTTCCCAGCCGTTCATTTCAGCAAATTCACCTTCTAGTTCGCTGGCACGGATACCGTCTTCTTCACTGAAATCCTCTTTTGCATAAATGGCATCTTTTTCTTTCATAATATCATAGAGACGCTGATTTCCCATGATAACCGTGTCCATGACCGTGAACGCATCGTATTTGAAGTGGTCCTGTTCCAGGACGGAGAGACGCTGTCCGGGCGTGATGACAATATTGCCGTTGGTAGTGTCGAGCTGACCGGAAAGAATCTTCAGGAATGTGGATTTGCCGGCACCGTTGGCACCGATCAGACCATAGCAGTTTCCCTCAGTAAATTTGATATTTACATCTTCAAATAATGCTTTCTTACCGATACGCAGAGTCACATTGTTTGCACTAATCATTTTTAACCTCCAGAAAGTATATTGTATACAAGAATGATCGAACGAAATACACGCCAAAAAGCTGCGTGTATTCTGGTCAGTATTACTGACATTTTACCTGTTCTATTGTAACCGAAAACAGGAAAAAAGCAAGAGCCAGAACGAAATAACTGGATATCAGAAGCAAAATATTTGGTTCATGTGAAAAAATAAGAAAAAATAACTGGATATTCTTGAAATTTTGTAGTATCTTTGCATGGTATGTTGTTAAATTAAGTGGTATATTATGATATCATGATGCCTGCGAATTGCTCCGTTACAAAGTAACTCCCGTAATTCTGTAAACATTCGGAATCCGCAAATTTACTGTGTAAATAGCTGCTTCCTCATGTTTGGCGGTCTACGTTCCGCTTCGGTCGGCACTAAACGAGTGCCACTGGCACTCAGTACCCCAAGTTCAAATGTCTTATCTTGCAAGCAAGAACGACATTTTGAACTTTTGACCCTGGCATCATATCATGGAAAAATTAAAGTGCATGAAAGTAGGTGTAGATTATGTGTGGAATTTGTGGAATAGCAGGAAAATACGACAAACAGAAGCCGGTAATCGAAAATATGATGAAAAGTATTTATCACAGAGGTCCGGACGGCGGCGGAAGTTATATCGATGAAGACGTGGCACTGGGCTTTCGGAGACTGAGCATCATCGATCTGGACTGCGGCAATCAGCCGATGTACAACGAGACAGGCGAAGTGGTGATCGTATTTAACGGCGAGATTTATAACTACCAGGAACTTACAAAAGAACTCCAGGAGAAGGGACATGTGTTTGCAAACCATTCTGATACGGAGTGTCTGATTCATGCATATGAAGAATATCACGAGAAAATGCTGAAAAAGCTTCGTGGAATGTTTGGATTTGCCATCTGGGACAGCAAAGAGAAAACATTATTTGCAGCCAGAGACTTTTTCGGTATCAAACCATTTTATTATGCGGAAATCAACGGAAATCTGGTCTTTGCATCCGAGATCAAAGCAATCCTGGAATATCCGGAGTACAAACGAGAACTGAATGAAAAGGCTCTGAGCCATTATCTGAGTTTCCAGTATTCTGCTATGGATGAGACTTTCTTCAAAGGCATCTATAAATTAAATCCGGGATGCTGCCTGAAATACAAAGACGGCAAATTAAAAGTTTCCCGCTATTTTGATCCGACTCTGGTACCGGAGAAGCACCAGGATGAGAAAGCAATCGTAGAAGAGATCAAAGAGCGTGTTGCCGAGTCGATCGAGGCACACAAGATCAGTGACGTAGAAGTAGGTTCCCTGTTATCCGGCGGTGTGGATTCCAACTACATTGCTGCACAGGGACATTTCCAGAATACATTTACCGTGGGATTTGCAGAAGACAATGGCAGATACAGCGAGATGGAGCGTGCAAGAGAGATCGCAGATTATGCGGGAAGCACCTGCCATCAGAAAGTGATCACACCGGAAGAATACTGGGCAGTACTGCCGAAGGTACAGTATCATATGGACGAGCCTCTGGCCGATCCGTCCGCAGTTGCCCTGTGGTTTGTCGATGAACTGGCAGCAAGCAAACTGAAAGTCGTAATGTCCGGAGAAGGTGCGGACGAGCTGTTCGGCGGTTATGTCATTTATCATGAGCCGGTTTCCCTGCGGCCGTTTAAAGTACTGCCGGCAGGTCTGAAAAAGAAGATCAAAGAAAAACTGGAAGATAGCAAAAAGAATTTCAAAGGAAAGAATTACCTGATCCGCGGATGTACACCGATCGAGGAACGTTTCATCGGAAATGCCTATCTGTTCCATCCGAAGGAAAAAGCGAAAGTCTTAAAGAGCAGCATCCCGGCAGAAGATCCGAAGACGCTGACGGCAGCCTGTTATGAAAAGACCAGAAAACTGGATGATACCGCACGTATGCAGTATATCGACCTGAAATTCTGGCTGATCGGTGATATCCTTCAGAAAGCCGATAAAATGAGCATGGCACATTCTCTGGAGACGCGTGTTCCGTATCTGGACATTGAAGTTTATAAGACGGCCAGAAAGCTTTCGTTTGACAATAAAATCCGCAAGACGCAGACAAAATATGCCTTCCGTGAGGCTGCACACAGCATTCTTCCGGAACAGGTGGCAACACGTAAGAAGCTGGGATTCCCGGTACCGACGCGTGTATGGCTCAAAGAAAAGAAATATTATGATAAAGTACGTGCTGCATTTGAAAGCGAAGCATCGAAAAAATTCTTTCAGACCGATTATCTGATCAAACTGATGGACGATCATTACAATGGACTGGCAGATAACAGCCGCAAGATCTGGGCAGTCTATACCTTCCTGGTATGGTACGATGTTTATTTCGGTGAGCAGCAGAGTGCATAGAACAGACAAAGAATGAAAAATAACAGACAGGAGAACTTATGATAAAGAAAAAAGGTGCGATTTTTGATATGGACGGCACGCTTCTGGACTCGATGTGGGTCTGGAGGCAGATTGATGTGGATTTCCTTGGCAGAAGAGGATTTGAAGTGCCGTTGGATTATCTGGAGATGATCACGCCGATGGGATATTACCGGGCTGCCGAGTATACGATCGAGCGGTTCAGACTGAATGAACAACCGGAAGATCTGGTGCAGGAGTGGCATGATATGGCAGCAGAAGCCTACGCAAAGAAAGTAGAATTAAAACCCCATGCCAAAGAATATCTGCTGGAACTGAAAAAGACCGGTACACGCATCGCTGCGGCGACCTCATCGGCTTACGAGCTGATCGCACCCTGTCTTGAGCGAAATGGCGTGCTGGAGTGCTTTGATGCATTTGTGACCACCATGGAAGTGCCACATGGCAAAGACTTTCCGGATGTCTATCTGGAAGCGGCAAAAAGACTGGGACTTTCATCGGAAGAATGCTTTGTCTATGAAGATATTTATAAAGGAATCTGTGCGGCGAAAAGTGCAGGCTTTGAGATCGTAGCCATGCGGGAAGAAGCATCCGTTGATGACCAGGAAAAGATCCGCCAGGCGGCAGATTATTACATAGAAGATTTTGAGGAGTTATTTAACTAAAAATTTGTCGGTGGTTTCCTGGCGCATGTACGAAAAGGAAATCACCGATTATTTTTTTCGTATGCTGTCTGCGAAAAGCCAGAACCCGTGACCTACTGCGTTTCCTGCTCGATCCGTGCATCCATGATCTGCCATTCGCTGACAACTCGCTGCT